>JABDJW010000087.1 GCA_013002375.1 Acidimicrobiales bacterium
ACCGCTCTTCGCCCGATGGGAATCGCTGCACCGCTTCCTGCTCAAGTCGACCGCCGCCCACCCCGACGACCGGTTCCAGTCGGCGCCCGAGATGGCGGCGCAGCTCACGGGAGTATTGCGCGAGGTCGTCGCCCTGAGCCAGGGCACACCCCGACCGGCGGCATCCGCGCTGTTCGGCGGCGATCATCTACCCGGGCTGCTCGCCGACAACCGGGCCAGGATCGACGCTCCCGATTGGCGGGTCCTTCCCTCACCGCGCGTCGACCCCGCCGACCCGGCGGCTTCGTTCCTGCAGGATCTCCCCGACGACGATCCGAGCCGACGCCTCGACCTGATCGCGCAGGCCACCGGCACCGTCGAACCCACCGTCGAGCTCTTCCTGGCCCGGGCTCGGGCCTTGATCGAGATCGGCGCCGATGCCCAGCCGGCCCTCGACGCCGCGGGCCAACTCGACCTCTGGGATTGGCGCATCCGGTGGTACCGGGCGCTCGAACTCCTGTCCAAGGGCACCACGAGCGACGCAGCCGAGATCTTCAGCCAGGTCTGGACCGACATCCCCGGCGAGGTCGCCCCGAAGCTGGCCGTCGCCCTGGCCGCGGAGTACCACGGAGCCCTCGATCGCGCGGCCCGGCTCTACGAAGAGGTCATGGCGACTGACCCGAGCTACGTTTCGGCCGCGTTCGGGCTCGCCCGCTGCCGCCGCAACTCCGGCGACGTCGACGGCGCAGTCGCTGCGTACCGCCTGGTGCCAACCAGTTCCGCGACCTACTACGACGCCCAGCTGGCGTCGGCCCGCGCCCAGGTCGGCGTCGGCACGGCCACCAAGCCTCCGTCACCGGCCGAACTCCAGTCCGCGGCCCGCACCCTCGAACGGCTGCAGCTCGATGCCACCGAACGAGCCAACCTGTCGGCCGAAATCCTCGAGCGGGCCTTGGCTTCGCAGTCATCGGGCGGGATGGGCCCCAACGACAAGCTCGAGCTGTTCGGAGAAAGCCTGACCGGCGCCCGACTACGCGACGGCCTGGAGGCTGCCTACCGGGAACAAGCCCGCATGGCCGCCACCGCCGATGAGCGGATTCGGTTGGCCGAGCGGGCCACCCGGGTCCGGCGCTGGACGCTGTTCTAGCCGTGGCGGCCGACCAAGAAGCGCCCGAGAAACTCGATCACTGCCCGGTCTGCGACGAGGCTGCGCTCCCCGACGCGAACTTCTGCGAAGCCTGCGGTACCGACCTGGTCCCGCCCCCGCCACCCTGCGTCTCGTGTGGTGCGGGCGGCGACGGCATCGTCGATGGCTACTGCGGAACCTGTGGTCACAAGCAACCCGACAAACGCGACCACCTCGAACTCGACCAACCCCCGATCGGTGCGGTCACCGACCGCGGGAAGCGCCATCACCGCAACGAAGACGCCATGGCCATCGGCCAGACCGACCACGCGCTGGTCGCCGTGGTCTGTGATGGCGTTTCGTCGACCCGGAGCCCGGAGGCCGCGTCGCAGGCAGCCGCCGACGCCGCCTGTGCCCGACTGCTCTCGATCGCCGCCGATGCCTCCCCCGACATGCTCGAGCAGGTCTTCGCCGATGCCGCATCCGACGCCCAGGCCGCGGTGCTGGCGGCGCCGATCACCGACCGCCAGGGCGACCCACCATCGTGCACCTTCGTGGGTGCGATCATCGGCCGGGGCGCCTCGCCCGCTCCGGCCACCGTCGGGTGGTTGGGCGACAGCCGGGCCTATGTGATCAGGGCCGGCGCCGAATCCCCGACCGCTGAGCAGCTGAGCGTCGACGACACCTGGGCCATCGCGGCGGTGGCATCGGGGGAGGCCACCCAGGAAGAAGCCGCCACCGACCCCCGCGCCAAGTCCATCACCCGCTGGTTGGGCGAAGATGCCGTCGATCTGTCCCCTCGCCTCGCGACGACTTCGCTCGAACCGGACGATTTCGTGCTGCTGTGCAGCGATGGCCTGTGGAGCTATCTGCCCACCGAGCCGGATCTCGCAGCCACGATTGCCGGACTGGCCGATGCCGCGGGCCTCGAACCGATCGGTATGGCCCGGGAACTGGTCGCCTTTGCGAACGAATCGGGCGGCCACGACAACATCACCGTGGTCATCATCGACCCCCGATGATCGAGTGCGGGCCCGATGGCGGAGTTTCCTATGATTGAGCCAACCCCTACCAGGAGGATGCCGTGACCGGTTTCACCGCCGAGGTCTTCCAGAACGAGTACCTCGCTGCCGGCGCCAACGTCGTCGACGCGGTCGTCACCGTGCGGGCCACCGAGGCGGGCGGCGAAGCAACCGACCCCTCTGACGCGGTCGAGGTCATCGTGATCGACTGTTCGGGCTCGATGCGCGAAGAGCGGGGCGCCAAGATGCGATCGGCCATCACCGCCACCATGGCCGCGGTCGACCACATCCGTGACGGGGTGATGTTCGCGGTGATCGCAGGCATCGACGGCGCCTACACGATCTACCCGCAACAGCCCGGGCTGGTCCGGGCCGACGCCCGAACTCGGGAAGAAGCCAAGGCCGCGGTCAGCCAGGTGCGAGCCAAGGGCGGAACCGCGATCGGCACCTGGCTTCGTTCGGCGGCCGCGCTGTTCGAGAGCTATCCGTCGAGCATCAACCACTGCATTCTGTTGACCGACGGGAAGAACCAATCCGAAACGTCGCGTCAGCTCGACGAGGCCATCGCCACGTGTATGGGCCTGTTCCAGTGCGACGCGCGCGGATTGGGAACCGACTGGAATGTCGAAGAGCTTCGACGGGTCGCCAACGCGCTCCTGGGCACCGTCGACATCATTCCCCGGCCCGAGGACATGGAGGCCGAGTTCAAGGCGCTGACCGAGGCCGCGATGGGCAAGGAAGTCGGCAACGTGGCGCTGCGCCTCTGGACCCCGAAGGGTTCCCAGATCGAGTTCCTCAAGCAGGTGGCCCCCAGCCTCGACGAGCTCAGCGGCAAAGCGCAGCCGGTCGACGAACTGACCGCCGACTATCCGCTCGGGGCCTGGGCCAAAGACGAGGAACGCGACTATCACCTCCGCATCCGCATCCCACCCGGCAACGTCGGCGACGAACGACTCGCGGCGCGGGTGGCCCTGGCCATCAACAACCAGGCCCAACCGGCCGCCCTGGTCCGGGCGGTCTGGACCAGCGACTCCGCCCTGTCGACCCGCCTCAACCGGGAAGTCGCGCACTACACCGGCCAAGCCGAACTGGCTGATGCCATCGCCGAAGGGTTGGCCGCCCGCAGCAGCGGGGACGAAGCCACCGCCACCGTGAAGCTCGGCCGAGCGGTGCAACTCGCGCATGAAGCCGGCAACGACGACACCGTGAAACTGCTGGGCAAGGTCGTCGATGTCGACGACCCCGAGACCGGTACGGTGCGCTTGAAGGGCCGGGTCGAGACCGCGGACGAAATGGCCCTCGACGTCCGGTCGACCCGAACGGTGCGGGTGAACCGCGGTGGCTGATCCATCGCCGCCCGACGGCGCGACCTGCCCCAACTGCAGCGAGCCGCACGGACCCCAGGACGTGTTCTGCGAGAACTGCGGCTACGACTTCCTGTCCGGTGCCCTTCCCCCGGCGATCGATGAACCCGCCCCAGAGCCGGCGAGTCAGGCCCCGACGACCGACCCGCCGACCGAGGCTCCCGCGCCCGACCCGGGCCCGGCCCAGACCGGAACGGTCCGGATCGACGTCGACCTCGGCTACTTCGCCCTCATGGCCCCCGATGGCGGCGTCGATGCCCCACCGGACGGGTTTACCGCAGTCGAGGCGCCGCTGAAGGGTGACGAGGTACTGATCGGCCGCACGTCGATGAGCCGGGGCGTGTTCCCCGATCTCGACCTGCTCGCCGTCACCAGCGACCCGGCGGTCTCGACCCGGCACGCGACCCTCCGGCGCGACGCCGACGGCAACTGGACCATCACCGACCTGAACTCCACCAATGGCACGCACGTCGGCACGACCGACACCGCGATCGCGCCGGGCGAAGCGGTCGCCTTGGCCCCGGGCACGACCGTGTACCTCGGCGCGTACACCACACTCACCCTCGTCGAACCCGAGCCTTCAGACCAGGGCGACTGAGCCGAAGAACGCAGCCATGGCCTCGGCTTCGGCATCGACGTTGGCCACCGGGCACGCCGCTTTGAAGACGTGGACGCTTCCGTCGGCGGCTTCCGCAGCCAGCACCGACACCTGGGACCCGTCTGACCGCAGCTGCATCAACTCGGCCTCGACCGCACCGGGCACGGTGACCACCATCGTGCGCTTGGCGTCGAGCGCCCTGGGGTAGCGCCGTCGTACCCGGCCGAGCTCGTACGAGACGGCGAGCTTCGGGGCGGCTTCGTCGACATGAACCATGGTCAACACCGCGGATGATTCGGAGTTCACCCACTGCCCGACGATCGCAGATGCCGCCGCGGGGGTTGAAATCGGGTGGTAGCTGAAAGGGATTCTCATGGAAACCGTGCTCCTCTTGCACTCGGGAATCGTCGGCTAATCGAAATCGGGCTCGACCCACACGCCACCCGCAGGTCGCACGTGGACCGAACTGGCATCGGTCGTGGTGACACCACCGGAGACTTCGACGACGGCCAGGTCGACGCCGCCTCCGGCTTCGGTGATCACGTTCGTGGTCACGATGATGTCGGCGTGCTCGCCGAGGGCGAGCAGGTTGGCGGTCGACGGATCGGCCGCGTACGTCTGGGCGGCGGCCCGTACCGCGGGGTCGGTCAGATCGGCGTTGATCGAGATGTTGACGCCGCTATCGGTCTCGACCCCGAATTCGGTGTTGGGAATGCCGAGCGCACTGACCAGCTCGACACCACCGGTGACCTGCCCGGTGAACTCGACGTTGAGTTCGGTCGGCACGCCGCCGTCGCCGAGTACGAATTCGGCCGAAGCGCCGACGTCACCCGAGACCCCGATGCCGAAGGCCTCGTCGCCCGCCGAAGCTTCGAAGTCGACATGGACCGACGTCTGACCGGTCGTGAGGTTGTGGGCGACGCCGGCTGAGGCGTTGCCGTCGACGTCGAAGCCGGCGGAGCCGAGATCGATGTCGGCATCACCGTCGACGTAGACGCCGCCGTGAATGACGGTTTCATGGTGGTCGCCCGAGTGGTCATCGAGCACTTCGAGACCGTCCTTCACCGCGTCGGTGGCCACGTCATCGACGCCGGGCACCCAGCCGAAGACGCCGCGGCCGATGGCCTCGCCGGTGTCGGGAATGACCGCGTCGCGGAAGTCTTCCAGGAAGGCGTCGGCCTCGGCTTGGCTCGCGAACTGGTACGAGGCGGCGACGCTGCCTTCGACACCAACCTCGACCCCGGCGCCGCCCTGGGCGTTCTCGATGCCCCAGCGGTAGCCGACCTCACCTTCGAGCGACAGGGTCACGGTGAAGGTGCCATCGGCGTTCTCGGTGGTGATGGCGTGACCTTCGACGCCGAGATCGATGATGCCGATCACATGGACGTCGATCCGACCCTCGTAGTCCTGCTCCCAGATCGTGATGTCGTCGGCCAGTTCGCGCTCGACATAGGTCTCGCTGGCCGCGACGCGGATGTCGTCGGGCACGCCGTCCATGCCCAGCAGCAGGCCCGGAGCGTTCTCGAGGTACTCGGCCTGTTCGGCCGGGGTGAGGCTGTTCCACCACTCCTGCTGGGTGGCCGGCGAAGCGGCGGCGATGCCGGCGGCATGGGCCGGCAACGGGCCGACGCCGGCTCCGACCACGCTGCCGTCGCTGCTGGCTTGGCGTTGCTGGTCGGCCTGCCGCTTGACCTCGTCGCTGATCTCCTGGAGGACATCGGCCACCGAAGAGAGCTGGCGCCGGGCGATGCCGTCCCATCGGGCCCGGAAGGTGTCGGCGTCGGGGCCACGCCAGTAGGTGCTGCGGGCCGCCTGGGTGACGCTGACATCGATCGATCGCAGCTTCTTCTGACCCACCGTGAAGGCCTTGGCCAGGCGATCCATCTGTTCGACATCGGCTCCGAGTTGCATACCGCCGAAGGTACGGATGCAACGCCGAGTCCGGAATGGGGAGGTGTCCCCTTGGGGCCGGCCGAGGCGAGCCGGGTTGCACTAGTCGCGGCCGAAGAGACCGCCCGCGATTCCGGCGACGCCGCCGGTGCCGCTCGAGTTGCCGGTGCCGACCGCGGCACCGATGAAGCTCAGGAACTCGTTCGGGTTGCGGGTCTGGACCAGCAGCCGACCCGGGCCGGTGAAGTCGAAGACCAGGCCCTCGCCACTCTTGAACGTCTGGACCAGGCCACCGGTCACCTTGCGCAGCTGCATCTGCACCGACTCCTCGTAGGCCACCATGTGGCCGGTGTCGAGGGTGATGGTCTGACCCGGCTCGAGATCCCACACCTCGATCGCGCCATAGGCCGCAACCACCATCGTCCCCTGACCTGCGGCCCGCAGGATGAACCCGCCCTCACTGCCGAACAGGTTCTTGAAGCCGCCCCACTTCGTGTCGAGCTCGACGCTGTCCGACGATGCCAGCCATGATCCCTCAAGCACGAACCAGGCCACGCCGGGCTCGACCTCGATCACGTCGGCGTCTCCGGGCAGCGAGGCCGCGACATCGATCCAGCCCCCTTCTGCGGGCGCGATGTAGCTGGTGACGAAGAACGATTCCCCGCCGAGCGCGGCGCGCTTCAGGGAACGAAGCACGCCGCCTTCAGCTTTGGATTCGACGGCCACCGTCGGGGTCGTGGCCATCAAGGCCCCGGACTCGGCCCGAACCCGCTCGTTCGGACCCATCGTGATTCGGGTCACCCCGAATGCTGGTGCCTGTCGCTTCTCGACTTCCATGTGACGCTCCCGTTCGCGTTACTTGCCCTCGTACCAGGGCTTGATCGTGTGGTTGATGAGATCGAGGCGCTCGTCGAATCCGATGAACGCACTCTTCATGGCGTTGACGGTGAGCCATCGGATGTCCTGCCAATCCCACCCGAACGCCGCCGCGCACAGCGCGAACTCCTTGGACATCGACGTGTCGCTCATCAGTCGGTTGTCGGTGTTGACCGTGATCCGGAATTGGAGATCCTTCAACAGACCGATCGGGTGTTCGGCAATGCTCGGCGCCACGCCGGTGTGAATATTGGAGGTCGGACACATCTCGAGCGGCATCCGCCGATCGCGGACGTACGCGGCCAACCGGCCGAGGCGGGGCTGACCGTCGACCATTTCGATGTCATCGACGATGCGCACCCCGTGGCCCAGACGCTCGGTGCCGCAGTACTGGATCGCCTCCCAGATCGAGGGCGGACCATAGGCCTCCCCGGCGTGAATCGTGATGTGGAAGTTCTCGCGGTGAATGAGCTGGAACGCATCGAGGTGGCGGGTGGGCGGATTGCCGGCTTCCGCGCCGGCGATGTCGAAGCCGACCACGCCCTTGTCGCGATGGCGAACGGCGAGCTCGGCGATCTCCATCGACCGAGCCGCGTGACGCATTGCGGTACAGAGGGTGCCGATGCGGATGTTGCGGCCCTTGGAGCCGTCTTCGAATCCGGCCACGACCGCCTCGACGACCTCGTCGAGGCTCAAGCCCTTCTGAATGTGGAGCTCGGGCGCAAATCGAACTTCGGCGTACACGACACCATCGGCGGCGAGATCTTCGGCCGCTTCGGCCGCGACCCGATGCAGTGCCTCCGGCGTCTGCATCACGCCGACGGTGTGGGCAAACGTCTCGAGGTACAACTCGAGGTTCAGCCGGTTGGCGCCGCGCACCATCCAGGCGGCCAGTTCGGTGGCGTCGGTCGTCGGGAGTCCGGTGTAGCCGGTCTCGGCCGCAAGCTCGATGACGGTTGCCGGCCGCAACCCGCCATCGAGGTGGTCGTGCAGCAGCACCTTGGGCGCTTCGATGATCTGCTCTTGGCTGGGGGTGCCGTCCATGGGCCAAGGCTAGCGGTGCGGGATCGCCGGACGGGCCGCGCCGGGCCCGACACGAACCCGTACGCTGACCGAGGATGACGTCCACCCGCCGGCCGGCACCGGCCAAGCCTCGCCTGACCGACGCCGTGGTGGCGTTGCGCCGGCCGCACTTTCGTCGCTTCTTCTTTGCCGCGCTGACATCGAACAGCGGCACCTGGCTCCAGGGCATCGCCACGCCCTACGTGCTGTTCACCATCACCGGCGAAGCCCGATGGGTCGGTTTCGGCACGTTCGCCATGATGGTCCCGATGGCGATCATGGGCATCCCGGGCGGACCGCTCGCCGACCGCATCCCCCGGCAACGCATCCTGGCCATCACCCAGACGTTGATGGCCGGCACCGCGATGGCAATGGCCCTGCTCTGGTGGAACGGCGTCCGCACTCCATGGGCCTACCTCGGAGTGGCGGTCGTCCACGGCATCATCAACGGGTTCAACATGCCGGCCTGGCAGGCGTTCGTCAGCGATCTGGTGCCCCGAAGCGAGCTGATGAACGCGATCACCCTGAACTCGGCCCAGTTCAATGCGGCCCGGGCCATCGGTCCGGCGATCGGCGGCGTCGTACTGGCCAGCGCCGGCCCCGGGTGGTCCTTCGCCGGCAACGCGATCTCCTACTTCGTGGTCGTCGGGGTACTGCTGACCCTGCCGGCCCTGATGCCCGGCGACCCACCCGAACGCGACTCGTTCCTCAACCAGTTCCGCGACGGCATGCGCTATGCGCGCGACCACGTCAGCATCCGGACCATCTACCTCTCCGCAGCCATCCTGGCCGTGTGCGGGGGCACCCTCGTCAGCTCCCACCTCGTCGTGTTCTCGGAGCGGGTGTTCGAGGTCGACGAGGGCGAGTTCGGCCTGTTGGTGTCGGCGTTCGGCATCGGCTCGATCATCGTCACACCATGGATCGCGGCCCGTGGCCCGCTCCACAAACGGTCGACCCTGATCGTGTCCGGCTTCCTGCTCTACGGCGTCGGCGAACTCCTGCTCACCTCGACCACCATCTACCTCGTCGGCTTCATCGGGGTCATGCTGGCCGGCGCGGCCCACATCACCAGCGCCACCACCAACAACAGCACCCTCCAGCTTCTGGTCGACGAAGAGATGCGAGGTCGGGTGATGGGGATGTATCTCATGGTGCTCACGATGAGCATGCCGCTGGGCGCCACCGTCGAGACCATCCTGGCCGATCAGTTCGGCGTGCGGCCCGTCGTCACCGTGATGGGAGCCATCATGCTCGGCTTCGGCGCCTGGTTGAAACTCTCCGGTGCCATCGAGTCAGCCGACGCCGACGCGCGCTAAGCCCAGGCAGAGCCCAGCCCTAGTCCAGACAGAGATCGGTGAAGGCGTCGACCAACGTCATCGTTTCCAGCGCGGTGTCAGGCCGAATCTCATCGGCGCGGATCCAGCGAGCTCGTTCGTCGAGAGGCCGGCCGGCCAGATCCCCGGGCTGCTCCTCTTCGTCGCGCGCCGAAACTCCCAGCTCGGCATCGACCGCCCAGGTGATACAGCCGAGCCGATTGACCGATTGCACCGCGTCGGAGAACAGCTCGGCATCGAGCGGCACTTCGGCCCCGTCGCGGATGACCGAATCGACCCGGTCGCCGAACGTATGGCGGCCGTACCGCCAAACGGCGACCTCACCCTCGCAGTCGACGCACGCCAGGGGCACCAACCTCAGCAACCCGCCGAACCCGGTGAACGCGGCCGCGGCATCGGCGGCCGCCTGGGCCCGCAGGGTCGCCTGCTGCGCCGGATCACGGAAAACGTCCGCTTGCTCGGCGGGAATCCACGGTCGAGCCGCGGAGCACGTCGCGGTAGCACTCTGGAGGCCATCGGACCACGGGAACGTCAGGCGCACACCACTCCCGGCGATGCTCTTGACCAAACCGACCAGCTGACCGTCGCCCCCCACCACCGGCGAACCGATGATGCTGCGACCCAGCGGGCCATCGACCGCCAGCTCGGTTTGATCATCTCCCACCCGGGCAACAACGGCATCAACGAGTTGGGCCGGTTGATCCAGCGAGTCGAGCCCGGGCCAGCCGACGATCAGGAGCTCATCACCGTCGCGCAAGACCGGCTGCTGCCCGCTGCTGCCAGTGCCGGGGATGTCGGGAACCGGAACCTCGGCATCGATGCTCAGCAGCGTCATGGCACCCACTGCAGTCCGGCCGTTGATGAGATCGTCGCCGGCCCCGTCGTTCGCCGCCAACAACTCACCGTCGGCCCCGTACACCCGGAGCACCCACGGGTGGGCCGCGATCTCGCCGGCGGTCATCACCAACCGATCGCCGACGATCACGCCCGAGGTGATCGCACCGGTGCCGCACCCGACGGCCTCGACCACGACCACCTTGTCGAGCCAGGCTTCGGCTGCTTCTCGATCGAGGGAGGGCAGAGGCTCGGCCGGGGCCAACGTGCTGGTCGATCCCTCCGACGTGGTCGATGGCGGAGCGGGAGCCGTCGTCGCGGGCGTCGAGCCCCTCGAAGGCGGCGCCGAGGAGCTGGGCTCGGAGAGCGACGTGGTCGATTGCGTCGCCGTGTCCGCGACCTCGACATCGTTGTCGCGATTCAGAACCAGGAACATCCCGCCCGCGATCGCGGTGGCGAGGAGCACGACCGCGGCCGCCCTCATGCCTGACCGGCGACCGACCGGCTCAGGCCCACGGTCGAACGACGGCTGACTGTCGAACGCCACACCGACCGGATACCCGCAGGCCGGGCAGGTCATGGCGTCGTCGGGTACCGCAGCACCACACGCGAAGCAGTCGTCGGACTTGACCATTTCCCTCCAGTCTCAGCGGACCAGGTTAGGGAGCCCGAGACCCGGGCCGGCGTCACGGCCGCCCGGCACCCATCCGGAGCGGGCCGCCACTACCGTTGAACGGTGGATACGCCCGCTCTACCTCGCCCGCGGTTCGGCGCGCTCGTCCTGCTGTTCGTGCTCGCGGTCGGCGCCGTTCCCGCCTGCGGAAGCTCCGAATCCGGCACCGCGCCTACAACATCGCTCGAACCGACCACCGCGCCCGCAACTCTGGCCCCGAGCACCCTGGCGCCCACCACCCTGCCCCCGACAAGCCTGCCCCCCACGACAACGATCGACCCGGCCAATGCCCGCATCGACGAACTCATCGCGACCCTGCCGCTCGACGAGAAGGTCGGCCAGCTCATCATGACCGTCGTCCTGGAGGGATCGCTGTCGGACGCCGACCGACTCGCCCTGTCCGAAGCCCATCTCGGCGGCGTGTTCTTCACCTCGACGAACCGGAACGTGGTCTCGGTCGAGCAGAGCCAAGCCTTCATCGCCGACCTGCAGAGCACGGCGGGACGGATCGGGCACCTGATCGCCACCGATCAGGAGGGACGGCTGGTCGGCCGCTACGACCCGCCAAGCGTCGAACTCCCCCAGAACGCGTCGGCCTGGGCGGCCGCATACGCCGACGACCCCGAGGCAGCGCTCGCCGGATACATCGCCGAACAGCAACGTGCGGCTGCCGACCTGTGCACGGCCGGCATCAACGTCAACTTCGCGCCCGATGTCGACGTGGACACCAGTGGCAGCGGCGTCCTCCGCAACCGCACCTTCGGGGCCGACCCCAGCACGACAACCGCGTTCGCGCGAGCCGCAGTCGAGGCCTACCGGGACACCGGCGTCGCCCCGACGGCCAAACACTTCCCTGGCCACGGCGCCACCGCGGCCGACAGCCACCAGACCCTGCCCGTCATCGAGCTTCCCCGCGCCGAGTGGGAAGCCACCCACCTGCCACCCTTCGCCGCGGCAATCGAGGCCGACATGCCCATCATCATGGTCGGCCACCTCGCCTATCTCGACCTCGACCCTTCGGGCCGGCCGGCGTCACTCTCGCCGGTGATCATCACCGAGCTGCTGCGCGATGAGCTCGGCTACGACGGTGTCGTCGTGACCGACGACCTGGGCACCATGCGGGCCGTGCGCGACGTTCCGGCCGATGAACGGGTCATGCAGACGATCGAGGCCGGCGCCGACATCGCCCTGGTGGCATCGGGCACCGACGATGCCGTGTCGGCGGCGAATGCCCTGGTGGCGGCGGCTTCAGACGGCAGACTGTCTGAGCAAGATATTGACAACGCGTTACGCAGAGTCCTGCACCTCAAGACCACCCTCGGATTGGTCGATGGAGCCCTGGAACTGGCCGATGGAACACCGACTTGTGGTGTAGCCGAGTAGAAAGAACGTGATGACCGAAGCGCGCGACAGCGTCAGCCGCAACATCGTCGGCGAGGACTTGGCCTCGATGACCGAACGCCTGGACGCGGTCTTCTCGAAGATCAGCGGCGATGACCTGCTGATCACCGGTGGCGCCGGCTTCCTGGGCTACTACATGGTGCAGGCGCCGCTGGCCTGGAATGCCGCCAACCCCGGGCTCGATCCAGTGCGGGTCACCGTGCACGACAACTTCTTGCGCGGCGTGCCCGATTGGCTGAGCAACCTCGACGATCCCAACCTGCGCATCGTCACCCGTAGCGTGCTCGATCCGATGCCCGCCGACGAACCCCGCTTCGACTGGATCATCCACGCCGCATCGGTGGCCTCGCCGATCTTCTACCGCAAGTACCCGATCGAAACCATGGACGCCAATGTCGATGGCCTCCGGATGATCCTCGACTCACTCGAGGAGCGGGCCGACTCTGACCATCCGGTGAAGGGGTTCGCGTTCTTCTCCACCAGCGAGATCTACGGCGACCCGCACCCCGATTTCATCCCGACCGACGAAACGTACCGCGGCCGGGTGAGCTGCACCGGGCCCCGGGCCTGCTACGACGAATCGAAGCGCTACGGCGAGACTCTGTGCGTGAATTTCGCCCAGCAGTACAACCTGCCGATCGGCATCATCCGCCCGTTCAACAACTACGGGCCGGGCCTGCGTATCGACGACGGTCGGGTGCTGCCCGACTTCGCCCGAGACGTTCTGAACGGTCGCGACATCGTCATGTTGAGCGACGGCGGCGCCACCCGCACCTTCTGCTACGTGGCCGATGCGGTCACCGGCTACTACCTGATCCTCGGCCACAGCGCCGACTACCCCGGCGAGTCGTTCAACATCGGCACCGATCAACCCGAGATCTCCGTGCGCGAGCTGGCCGATCGGGTCACCGAAATGGGACGCAGGCTCTGGGGGTACGACGGCAAGGTCGTCGTGAAGACCTCGGACGACCCCGAATACCTCACCGACAACCCCAACCGGCGCTGCCCGATCATCGACAAAGCTCGATCGATGCTCGGCTACGAGCCGCTGGTCGGCATCGACGAGGGCCTCGAACGAGCCATGCTCTGGTACGAACAACAGGACGAACGATGAAGCTTTCCGTTATCGGCACCGGTTATGTCGGCCTGGTCTCCGGCGTCTGCCTGGCCCACGTCGGCCACGAGGTCCAGTGCGTCGACATCGACGCCGACAAGGTCGATCGCATCAACCTGGGCAACTGCCCCATCCACGAGGACGGCCTGCCCAAGCTCCTGACCGGCGTGCTCGACCTCCGGTTCAACGCCACGACCGATCTCACCGCCGCGGTGCACAGCACCGACCTGACCCTCATCGCGGTCGGCACCCCGTTCGGTGAGGAACGCATCGATCTGGCACAGATCGAGTCCGCCGCCCGCGCGGTCGGCGAGGCGCTCGCCACCAAGGACGGCTATCACGTCGTCGCGGTCAAGAGCACCGTGGTGCCCGGCACCACCGAGACCGTCGTGCTGCCGATCCTGGAGGAAGCGTCGGGCAAGAAGGCCGGCGCCGATTTCGGTGTCGGCATGAACCCTGAATTCCTGCGGGAGGGCGTGGCCGTTCCCGATTTCCTGAACCCGGACCGCATCGTGGTCGGCGGCATCGACGAACGCACCCGCGACGTCATGGCCGAACTGTACAAGCCGTTCCCGCAGACCGATCTCATCCGCACCACGCCGAGCACGGCCGAAATGATCAAGTACACGGCCAACTCACTGCTGGCCACGCTGATCTCGTTCTCGAACGAAATCGGCAACATGTCGGCCGCCGTCGGGGTCGACGTCACCGACGTCCTGGCCGGCGTGCACCTCGATCATCGCTTCGCCCCCATCCTCGAGCACCGGGCCGAGAAGGGCGAGCGCATTCGCCCCGCGATGCTCACCTATCTCGGAGCCGGTTGCGGTTTCGGCGGCAGCTGTTTCCCCAAGGACGTCAAGGCCCTCGCCGCGCACGCCAAGGCCCACGGCGTCGACGTGCCGGTGCTGCGGGGTGCGCTCGAAGTCAACGAGCATCAGCCCGAAGAACTGGTGAAGCTGGTCGCCGACCGCGTCGACGCCCCGGCCCGAATCACCGTGCTCGGTGTGGCGTTCAAGCCCGGCACCGACGACGTCCGCGAGTCGCCCACGTTGCGCATCGTGCCCCGGTTGGTCGAGCTCGGCTACGACGTCACGGTGCACGATCCCATCGCCCTCGACGAGGCCGAAGAACAGTTCGGCGACACGGTGACCTACGTCGAGGAGTTCGTCGATGCCATCAAGGGCGCCGACGCCATCGTGCTGGTCACGTCCTGGCCCGAGTACCGGCTGCTGGCCGAAGAGCTCGACGACGCCACGCCATTGGTGGCCGATGGCCGCCGCTTCCTCGATCCCGACGACTACGCCAATTACGTCGGCATCGGCTACCCCGCCGATCCGGCGTAGCTCGCACCCGATGTTGTTCACTCCGACCGAAATCGACGGCGTGACGATCGTCGAACTCGAACCCCGGGGCGACGATCGCGGCTTCTTCGCCCGCTTCTACTGCCGAGAAGAGCTGTTGGGCGCCGGGCTCGATCCGGTCGACGAGCAGGGCAACCTCTCCTACAGCACGCAGGCCGGCACCCTCCGGGGTCTGCACTGGCAGGAGGCCCCAGCGGCTGAGGCCAAACTGGTGCGTTGTATCGCGGGCTCGATCTTCGATGTCGCGGTCGACATCCGCCCGGATTCGCCCACCTACCGCAACCACGTCGGCGTCGAGCTGAGCGCGGCCAACCGCCTGGCCCTGTACGTACCGAAGGGCGCAGCGCACGGGTACCAGACCCTCGAGGCCGACACCGAAGTCCTCTACCTCACCTCCACCCCGTACACGCCCGACGCCGAGCGGGGCATGCGCTACGACGACCCCGCCCTCGGCATCACCTGGCCGCACGAAGTCACCGAACTGTCCGACAAAGACGCCAACTGGGAGCTCCTCTCATGATCATCGTCGACAAGGCCCTCGCCGCCCGCGAGGCCGAAGGCAAACCGGTGCGGGTGGCCGTCACCGGCGCCGGTTTCATCAACCGCGGCATGACGAACCGCATCGTCAACTACACACCCGGGATGGAGCTGTCGGTCATCGTCAACCGCACGGCGGCCAACGCACTCCGATGTTTCCACGAAGCCGGGGTCGACGATCCGATCGAGGTTTCGACCGTCGCCGAGCTCACCGCGGCGATCGAAGCCGGCCGGCCGGCCTTCACCGACGACTACACCGTGGCCACGGGCTGCGAGCTGATCGATGTGTTCATCGAGGGCACCGGCACGATCGAATACGCCGCGCCGATCGTGTGCGCGGCAATCGAGGGCGGCCAGCACGTCGTGATGCTCAACGCCGAACTCGACGGCACGGTGGGGCCCGCCCTGAAGCGCCGGGCCGATTCCGCCGGCGTCGTCTACACCGGCTGCGACGGCGACCAACCCGGCGTGCAGATGAACCTGATCCGATTCGTCGAGGGCATCGGCGCCCGGCCCCTCGTCGCCGGCAATATCAAGGGAATGCTCGACTACTACCGCAACCCGGACACCCAGGCGAAGTTCGCGGCCGAATGGGGGCAGACCCCGGCGATGGTCACCAGCTTCGCCGACGGCACCAAGATCGCGTTCGAGCAAGCCGTCGTGGCCAACGCGACCGGCTTCACGTTGGCCCAGCGGGGCATGATCGGCCCCGAGTTCGATGGGTTCATCGACGACGCCACCCAGTTCTACGACCTCGACATGCTCGAGGAGAAGGGCGGCATCGTCGACTTCGTGGTCGGGGCCCGACCAAGCCCCGGCGTCTACGTTTTCGCGGTCCACGACGACCCGCAGCAACACATCTACCTGAAGTACGGGAAGTTGGGCGACGGTCCGCTGTACTCGTTCTACGTTCCGTACCACCTGTGCCACTTCGAAGTACCGAACAGCGCGGCCCGGGCCGCGTTGTTCCACGATGCCACCATCGAGCCGACCCACGGCCCGCAGGTCGACGTCATCGCCATCGCCAAGACGGATCTGCAGGCCGGCACGACCCTCGATGGCTTGGGCGAGTTCCACACCTATGGGCTGTGTGAAACCCATGCAATCACCCGCACCGAACGACTCTTGCCCATGGGGCTGGCCGAAGGCTGCACCCTGGTCAACGATGTCGCCAGGGACCAAGCGATCACCTACGACGACGTCACCGTCCCCGACGGCAAGGTGGCCCACGCCCTCCGCGCCGAACAAGACGACCTCTTCCCTCTCTAGGGGTCAGACCCCAAAACACCGAACGGGGTCTGACCCCAAACCGCCGAACGGGGTCTGACCCCAAACCACCGAACGGGGTCAGACCCCAAACCACCGAACGGGGTCTGACCCCAAACCGCCGAACGGGGTCTGACCCCTTTTGGCAGTTGGACGGTCAAAAGATCGAGAGCGGCGGTGCACATGTCACAGGGGGTGTCACCCGGGCTCGCGGGTCGAGCCAATACGCTGACCGCCCGTGAGTCGCTCCGTCAGCCTCCGAACGTGGCAGCACGAAGCCCTCGAGGCGTTCACCGACCGCACGCGCCCCAGCTTCCTCACCGTGGCCTGCCCGGGCGCCGGCAAGACCACGTTCGCCCTGGCCGCAGCTCGGCAGCACTTTCGAGGCGAACTCCTGCCGCTGGTCGTCGTCGTACCCACCCAGCACTTGAAGCGACAGTGGGCCGAATCGGCAGGCCGCTTGGGCCTGCACCTCGATCCGGGATGGTCGGCCGACAGCGGCCGCCTGCCCGCCGACATGCACGGCATCGTCGTCACCTACGCCCAAGCGGCCAGCTCGGCCGGCACGTTGCGGGCCCACTGCCGGGACGGCTTCGTCATTCTCGACGAAGTGCACCACGCGGCGTCCGACAAGACCTGGGGCGACGGCGTCGAACGAGCTTTCGCCCTCGCCGAGCGACGGCTGTTGCTCAGCGGCACGCCATTCCGGACCGACCACAACCCCATACCCTTCGTCAACTACTCCTTCGGCGATCACGGCGACGCCGAACCGGACTACGAGTACGGCTACGGCGAAGCGCTCGAGAGCGGAGGTGTCGTACGGCCGGTCTTCTTTCCACGATTCGACGGCCACATGGAATGGGTCAACACCGATGGCGACAACGTCGAGGGGACCTTCGACGACGATCTGATCAAGTCAGAGTGGGGGTCACGACTTCGCACCGCCCTGAACCTCGGCGGCCAGTGGCTGCCGACGGTGCTCGGCCACGCCCACGATCGCCTCAGCCACATCCGGGCCAAACACCCCGACGCCGCTGGCCTGGTCATCGCGATCGACCAGGAGCACGCCCGCGGCATTGCCACCATGTTGGCCGAGCGTCACGGGGTGAAGGCCAAGGTGGCGCTGAGCGACGACCCCAAGGCCAGCGACGTCATCGCCGACTTCGCCGCCGGCGACGACGAATGGGTGGTCGCGGTGCGCATGATCAGCGAGGGCGTCGACATTCCCCGCCTCCGGGTCGCGGTGTTCGCGACCACGACGACCACACCGATGTTCTTCCGCCAGGCGGTGGGGCGCATAGCCCGCTGGACGCCCGGCCTACGAAGTCAGCGGGCCTATATGTTCCTGCCCGACGATCCTCGGCTGCGCCATCACGCCAACGCCATTGCGGTCGCCCGGCGCCACAGCATCGAGTTCCGCCGGAAGCGGCTCGAGGAAAGCGGCCTCGACGACGACCCCTATCGCACCGCTCGCGATGAGGAGCAGATGTCCTTGTTCACTGCGGTCTCGTCGACGGTGCTCACCGACGGCCCGGAGGGTTCCGGCCCAGCCGACGGCCTCGACCCGGACGAGGATCTTCTCGGCCGGCCCGACGATCTCGAAGGGCACGTCGTCGAACTCCCCCCGCCCCCGCCCCTGCCCGGCCAACCGGGCATCAACGGTGGGGTCCCGGCCGGCCTGGCCGGCATCCGCACCCGGCAGCAGGACAAGAAGGATCTACGCGACTTCAACGCCCAGCGGGTGCGCGAACTCGTCCGGTCGACGGGCATGACCCACGCCGCCATCAATGGCGAACTGAATCGTCAGGCCGGTATCGATCGCATCACCGAAGCGACGGTGGCGCAGCTACGACGCCGACTTGAAGCGGCCGACCGATGGCTCGACGACGCCGGGTAGGTCATCGACCGGGTGGAGGTGGTCACCGTTCTCATTCGCCGCATCCCCAGCGAGCGCTGGCGTGGTCGGAGTCCGGTAGGGAAGCACCGCGCCGCGGGCATCAAGCTGGCTGGCCGACATCGCCTGAGGCCAGCGGGTGGAGTCATCGCATCGAGCACCGGTCAGCAGAACGCCGGTGATGTCAGCTCGCGAGAGATCGGCCCCGCGCAGATCGGACCAGCGGAAGTCCGCGCCGAACAGCGTCGCAGTGCCGAAATCGGCATCTCGCAGGTCAGCGGACTCGAAGTGGGCGCCCGACAGGTCGGCTCCGTCGAAGCGAGCTTCGCGGAGATCGGCCCGGTAGGCCCGAAGTTCGGTACCGATGACCCGGTTGAATTGGGTGTTGCGCAGATCGGCCCGGGTGAGTACCGCATCGTGCATCTGCGAACCGGTGAAGTCGACGCGTCGACAGCGGGCATGGGCGAGACGAATGGAGTTCATCGATCGCTCCCGGAGGTACGCACCGACGATGTCGATGCCACCGAAATCGCAGCCGTCGAGCGAGATACCGGAGTTGACTTGCGAAAGAAGGTCCCGCCGCTGATTCTGGCGGCCGGCAGTGGCGTGGACCCAGATGAGGACCAGCCCCAGGCCGCCAACGAGGAAGACCATCTGACCGAGACGCGAGAGGCTCTCCGACGAGGCCCGAAATTCCAGCCAGAGGCCGAACAGCAGCGTGATCGAGGAGCCGACGGCGGGCGGCCACCACGAATGTCGGCGGCTCGATGCGCGCATCCAGACGACGAATTCGACACGGCGGACATGCAGGCGGGAACGGAGCTGGTGCGCGATGTTCATGGCGTGTCATTCGACACACCTTGGCTTGTTCTTTATTTCTCCTAACGTTCGGCCTAAGACCGGCCGCGTTGATCACCGTGTGGTCGCGGCCCGACGGCTAGAACACAGGTGTGCCCACCCGACCCATCGCCGTGGCTCTCGACGATCCCTCGCCCTATCGCGAGCCGTTGCGACAGGCGGTCGAAGCGGGCGGTGGCACGCTGGTGTCACCAACCGACGCGGAAGGTCTCATCTGGATCTCACCGCACGATGCGGATGCGTTCCCGGCCATCAGGGCCGCGGCGCCCAATCTCACCTGGGTGCAACTCCCCTACGCCGGGATCACACCGTTCCTCCCCCACCTGGACGACTCGGTTCACTGGACCTGCGGCAAGGGGGTCTACGCCGAACCGGTGGCCGAACATGCCTTGGCGCTGACCTTGGCCGGGTTCCGGAATCTGCACGGCTACGCGCGAGCGCACGGATGGTCCGAACGGGTCGGCACGAACCTGCTCGGGGCGCGGGTCACGATCCTCGGCGCCGGCGGCATCACCGACTCACTGCTCCGACTCCTCGGGCCGTGGGGCTGCTCTACCACTGTCGTCCGGCGCCGCGACGAACCCCACCCCGGAGCACACCGCACGGTCAGGACCGACCGGATGCTCGAGGCCCTCACCGGAGCCGATGTCGCCGTCGTGGCCTGGGCCCTGACCCCGACCACGACCGGCTTGCTGGACGCGAACGCGTTCGCGGCCATGCCCGACACCGCGTGGCTCGTCAACGTCGGACGCGGCCGACACGTGGTGACCGCCGACCTCGTCGATGCCCTTCGCGGCGGATCGATCGGCGGGGCGGCCCTCGACGTCACCGACCCGGAGCCACTGCCGTCCGACCACCCCCTCTGGACGTTCCCCAACTGCATCATCACCCCCCACACGGCCAACACGCTGCAGATGGGCATCGACCTGTACGCCGAGCGGGTCACCGAGAACGTCCGCCGGTTCATTGCCGGCGAGGAGCTCATCGGGCCCATCGACCTCGCGGCCGGCTACTAACGTGGCGCCTCGGGCGCGCGGTACGTTGCGTGGATGAACGACGCACCGAACCACGACCAAATCATCCGCGATTTCGCGGCCGCCTGGGGAGCCGCTGACGTCGATGCGATCATGGCCGCCTTCACCGCCGACGCGACCTACCACAACATCCCGATGGACCCGCTCGAGGGCACGGAAGCGATCCGCGGCTTCATCGAGGGGTTCATCGGCGACGGAGTGCCCTTCGACATCCACCACCAGGTCTGCAACGGCAACCTGGTGATGAACGAGCGCACCGACACCATCACGTTTGGCGGGAAGACCGTCTCGCTTCCGGTCATGGGCGTGTTCGAGCTGACCGCCGATGGGCAGATCTCGGCCTGGCGCGACTACTTCGACATGACCGCGTTCACCGGCGGCTGACGTGACCGACCTCGACAAATGGCAAGCGGTCGGGGTGTACGACCCGGACGATCCCAATGCCGCCAGTCGCGCCGAACTCCTCGCCGTCTTCGAAGCGAGCGGCATCGAACCCGATGTCTTCGTCGGGCGCGAACCGTTCGGGGACATCGCCCGTATCGCCAACGAATCGATCATTCGCCCCGGACCGCGTTTCGACGCCGCCGAAGCGGCCGCACGATCGGGGCTCCCCTACGAGAAGTTCGACGCCATGCGCCGAGCCGCCGGCTACCCACAGTCCGACTCGGCCTTCTACACCGATGCCGACCTGGCTGGCTTTGCCGCGTTCTCGATGGCCGGCGAGATGTTCACCGAATCGGAGCTGTTGCACTTCACCCGAGTGGTCAGCTCCTCGCTGGCCCGTGTCGCCGAAGCAGCGATCTCCCTCTTTCAGGTCGATGTCGCCGCCGACATGATGGCGGCCGAACTGAGCGAGATCGAAGTGTGGGTGAAGAACTTCGAGGCTTCGCAGATGCTCAGCGAAGTGCGGGCTCCGCTCGATGCCATCTTCAACCTGCACCTCGAGCAGGCCATCCAACGCAACGACGCGAGCCGAACCGCCGACGGCTCGATGGTCCGTATGGCCATCGGCTTCGTCGACCTGGTCGGGTCCACTCCCGTGATGGACGCCCTACCCGCCGAAGAACTCGGCCGCCTGGTGCGCGAGTTCGAGGAACAGGCCTACGACACCGTTACGGACCACGGCGGTCGGGTCGTGAAGCTGATCGGCGATGAAGTGATGTTCGCCGCGGTCGACCCCAACGTCGCGTGCGAGGCCGCGCTGGCGCTCGTCGAGGCATTCCAGAACTCGGTCGTCGTCCCTCGCGGGGGCATGGCCTACGGCGATCTGCTCGATCGATCCGGCGACTACTACGGACCGGTCGTCAACCTGGCTTCCCGCGCCGGCGATCAGGCGGTGCCGGGCGAGATCCTCGTCAGTGGCGAGTTGGCCGAAGCGGCCACGAACTTCAGCTTTGAAAGCGCCGGTCGTCGCCAGTTGAAGGGCATCGCCGAGCCGATTCGCCTACACAGTCTGGTCTCCGCCTGAGCCACCTCAGCGGGCGCCCTCGATTGCTTCGGCTTCACTTCGACCAAGATTGTTTGGTGCCATACAATCTCGGGCCATGAGCGATACCCCCACCCTTTCGGCCGCCGAGGCCGACGAGTTCCGAGCCAAGTGCAACGCCTTCCTGACCGAACACGCCACCGGCATCGACATCGGTGAGGGCGACGTCGGCGGCCACAAGCGCATGGCCGCAGCCAAGGCCTTTCAGGCTGCGGCGGTCGACGCCGGCCTGGCCGGCATCACCTACCCGAAAGGATTCGGCGGCCAGGGCCTGACCAGAGCTCACGACCGGATCTGGCGCGAAGAGGTCGGCAAGTTCCCGGTGATGACCTTCGAGCTCACCATCAGCCACGGCATGTGCCTGCCGGTGCTGAACGAATTCGGCACCGATGAACAAAAGGAGCAGTTCCTCGGCGACATCATCTCGGCCGAAACCGTGTGGTGCCAGATGTTCTCCGAGCCGGGTGCCGGCTCCGACGTCGCCAGCCTCCAGACCAAAGCCGTACTCGACGGCGAAGAGTGGATCATCAATGGCCAGAAAGTGTGGACCACCCTGGCCCACCTGTGCGACTACGGCATCCTCATCGCCCGCACCGATCCCGACGTTGCCAAGCACGCCGGCATCTCGATGTTCATCGTCGACATGAGGGATCCTGCGGTCGAGATCCGCCCGATTCACCAGATCGATGGCGGCCGACACTTCAACGAAGTCTTCTTCACCGACCTGCGCATACCCAAGGACTGGCTCATTCCGCCGCTGCACGATGGTTGGCGGTTGGCCACCTCGATGCTCATGTACGAGCGGGTTGCGATCGGCACCGGCGCCAGCGGTGGCATCAGCCATGCCGGCGCCGACCGACTGATCAAGGCCGCGCAGCAGAACGGCAAGATCACCGACCCGAACATCCGCCAGGAGTTGATGAAGGTCTACAGCCAGGAGGTCGCCAAGAGCCTGGTGTCGATGCGCACCCGGGCCGAAATGCAGGCCGGCCGGGCGCCGGGCCCCGGCGGTTCGCTGGGCAAGCTGCACGGCGCCATCATCGCGGCCATGGCGCGCGACCTCGGCATGGTCGTCGGCGGGCTCGACGCGCAGGCATGGGACACCGATGACGACGCCGGTGGCCGCTGGGCCCACCAGGCGCTCACCAGCTTCCAGGCCAGCATCGCCGGCGGCACCGACCAGATTCAGCGCAACATCATCGGCGATCGGGTGCTCGGCCTGCCCCGCGAGCCCTCCGCCGACAAAGGCGTGCCGTTCAAGGATCTCAAGGTCGGCACCCAGACCGCCTGCCCAGTCTCCCCCGCACCCCGTCGATCAGTCCGTTCACCAACGCTCACACCAAAGGAACAATCATGCCCAACGTCGTCATCGTCGAAGCCGTTCGCACGCCACTCGGGAAACGAGGTGGTGGCCTGTCGTCGATGCACGCCATCGACCTCCTCGGTCAGGTGCAGAAGGAGCTCTTCACCCGCTCGGGCGTCGACCCCTCCGAGGTTGGCCAGGTCATCGGCGGTTGCGTCGGTCAAGTCGGCATGCAGACCATGAACGTGGCTCGCAACGCGTGGCTCGCTGCCGGGCTCCCGCTCGAGGTGGCCGCCACCACCGTCGACGCCCAGTGCGGCTCGTCGCAACAGGCGACCAACCTGGCCTACTCGCTCGTGGCCAGCGGCGTCGTCGACGCTGCGGTGAGCTGCGGCGTCGAGATGATGTCGCGGGTGCCCATGGGCGCGACCATTCCGAAAGATCCCGACGTCGGCAAGCCGGTGAACAAGAACTACTGGGCCAACTATGAGCTGACCTCGCAGTTCGAAGGCGCCGAGCGCATTGCCGACCAATGGGGTATCAGCCGCGAGGATTGTGACGCGTTCGGCAAGCAAAGCCAAGACCGCCTCGCCGCCGCCGCGGCCGAGGACCGCTTCGGCACCCAAGTCCTGCCGATCGATGCCCCGGACCTGGGCGAGGACGGCAAGCCCACCGACACCACCCACCGGGTCGAACGCGACGAAGGCCAGCGCGACACCACGCTCGAAGCCCTGGCCGGCCTGAAGCCCACCGGCCGCCCCGACGGCGCCCACACCGCCGGTTCGTCGTCGCAGATCAGCGACGGCGCCAGCGCGGTGCTGATGATGACCGAGGAGAAGGCCGCCGAGCTCGGCGTGAAGCCGCTGGCTCGTATCGTGGACACGTGCTTGGTCGGTTCCGACCCGGTGCTGATGCTCACCGGGCCGATCGGCGCCACCCAGAAGCTGCTGGCCGACAATGACCTCACCATGGACGACATCGACCTGGTCGAGATCAACGAAGCCTTCGCCTCGGTCGTCTTGGCTTGGGCGAAGGAGCTCGGCGCCGACATGAGCAAGGTCAACCCGAACGGTGGCGCGATCGCCCACGGTCACCCCCTGGGTGGCACCGGCTCGGTCTTGATCACCAAAGCGGTCCACGAACTCCAGCGCACCGGCAAGGATCGCGCCATCGTCACCATGTGCTGCGGCGGCGGCCTGGGCACCGGCACGCTGCTCGAACGGCTCTGAGGCGCCGCTGACCCGACAGCTACACACCGGGCGCGAGCGCGCCATCGCCGTATTCGAGGCGACCTACCGCGGCGCGCCCGAGTTCGTGGTGCGCGCTCCGGGCCGGGTCAACCTGATCGGCGAGCACACCGACTACAACGACGGGTTCGTCCTGCCGATGGCCCTCCCTCACGCCACGTGGATCGTGGGGCGGGCGCGCCATGATCAGCACGTTGACGTCGCCTCCGAGGGCTTCGGTCGGACCACCTTTCACGC
>JABDJW010000118.1 GCA_013002375.1 Acidimicrobiales bacterium
CTCCGGTCGCCGAGCCGGCACCCTGAACGCGAACGGCGGACCGGAGGCCGGATCACTGGTTGTGGCAGGCTGCCCTCGTGAGTGATGCCGGGCGGCCGCCGGGTGGGTGGCAACCCTTCGATGACGACGACGAGGCGGCCATCGCGGCTGCGCTCGCGGAGGCGAGCGTTCCGGCCCTGCTCTGCTCGTTGGTGCACATCACCGGCGATCCGTCGTGGATCCGGGGGTCCCGGCGCCCTCGGATGGCCTCACCGGCATCGGTCCACGGCGGAATGCCCGACGACGAGTTGGCCGCGGCCCGAGCCGAGGCACTGCCGGCCGTCATGGGCTACCGGCAAGGGGGCTACCAAGTCGCCGAGCTGTCGATCGAGCTGGTCGAAGAAATGATGGACTTCCTGGCCGCCACCCCGGTGAGCCGGAGCGTGCGCGACCTGTTCCACTTCGATCTGCAGTTCGACGGTGTCGATCCCGGTGCCATCACCTGGGGCGACGACATCGATGCCGCGGTGAAGGCCGATTCGCCCGTGGTCGTCATCGGCGCCGGTATGGCCGGCATCCAGGCCGGGATCCGTCTCGGCCAGGCCGGCCTGCCCTTCACGATCATCGAGAAGAACGCCGGCCCCGGCGGCACCTGGTGGGAGAACCGGTACCCGGGGGCGCGGGTGGATGTGCCGAGCCGGCAGTACTGTTACGCCTTCGAACCCAGCGATCACTGGAGCGAGTTCTACTGCCAGCACGGCGAGCTGCGGGCCTACTTCAGCCGGGTGTTCGACAAGTACGAACTGGCACCGCATTGCCGCTTCGAGACCGAGGTCACGGGCGCCGAATGGGACGAGGCGGCGGGCCGGTGGCGGGTCGCGACCCGCGCCCTCACTGGTGAGACCGGGGTGCTCGATGCTCGGTTCGTCATCTCCGCGGTCGGGTCGCTGAACATCCCGAAGATGCCCGACATCGAGGGCATCGACACCTTCGCCGGCCCCTCGTTCCACTCGACCCGTTGGCCCGAGGGCTTCGACCATCGAGGCACCCGGTTCGCGCTGCTCGGTGCCGGGGCCAGCGGATTTCAGATCGCCCCGGCGATCGCGGACGAGGTCGAGCACCTCGACATCTTCCAGCGCACCGCGCAGTGGATCATGCCGAACCCGATCTACCACCAGAAGGTGCCGCCGGGGGAGACCTGGGCCATGCGCCACCTGCCGTACTTCGGCCGCTGGGTGCGGTTCATGTCGACCTATCCGGGCGTGGGCCGCGGCGTCGACGACTACCGGATCGATCCCGAGTACGTCGACCCCACCGGGCTCTCGATCAACCCCGTCAATGCTCAGCGCCGCGACGGGTTGCTGGGTTGGATGCGCCAGCAGCTGGCCGACCGGGCCGACCTGATCGAGAAGTCAACGCCCGACTATCCGGCCTTGGGGAAGCGGATCCTGCAGGACGACGGCAGCTGGTTCGGCTGCCTCAAGCGGCCCAACGTCGAGCTGGTTCGGACCGCCATCGAGCGGATCGAGCCCGAGGGCATCGTGACCGCCGACGGAACGCTGCACCCCGCCGACGTGATCTGTTATGCCACCGGCTTCAAACACAACGACTTTCTGGCCTTCGACATGATCGGCCGCGACGGCGTATCGCTCCACGAACAGTGGGGGGATGCTCCGACCGCGTACCTGGGCATCACCATGCCGAACTTCCCCAACCTCTTTCTTTGTTATGGGCCGGGAACCAACCTGGCCCACAGCGCCGGGCTGTTCTTCCATGCCGAGTACCAGACCATGCACGCGATGGATGCCATCCACCAGGTGCTCGCCGCCGATGCCAAGGCCATCGAGGTGCGTCAAGAGGTGCACGATGCCTATGCCGACGATCTCGTCGAGAACATCTCGGCGCTGGTGTGGGCCCACCCCACGATCCAGCACAGCCACTACAAGAGCCCGAGCGGTCGCGTCTACACCCTGTCGCCGTGGTCGGTCGACACCTACTGGGCGATGACGCACCGGCTCAACGCCGACGACTACGTCATCGGCTAGCCCGATTCGGCGGCAAGGTCGCGGCCCTGTTGTGGCTCGAGATCAAGACACCCGGATGGGCGCCGCTTGATCGTTCTGGCTGTCCCGGCTCAGTTGTTGGACCAGCTCTAAGCTGATGAGGTGCGGACTGACTGGCATCCCGAGGCCCCATGCCTGGTGGGTGAATCGCCATGACGGCGCCCTTCGGACCCGAGTCCGACGAGGTACCCCGAGAGGCTCTCGACGTCGACGACGGCTCACCCGCCGACGAGCCCGAGGGCGGGGCACTCCGGGACCACACACCGCCCTCTCGTCGGAGGAAGATTCTCAAGCGCCTGGGAATCGGCCTCGGTGGGCTGATCGTGCTGTATCTCCTGTTGTTCACAATCTCGTGGCTGATGGTGGACGCGAGGGGTGACGTCGAGTTCTTCGAAGGCCGCCCAGGTGAGCACCGTCCGTTGGTCTTCGCCCATCAGGGCGGCGAGGGCAACCGGCCATCGAACACCATGATCGCTTTCCGCGAGTCGATCGAAATCGGTGCCGACGTGCTCGACTCCGACGTGCACATGACTCGCGACGGCGAGCTGGTGCTCATCCACGACGAGACGGTCGACGCGACGACCAACGGCAGCGGGGAGGTTCGCGACCTCACCCTGGTGGAGTTGCGCGAGCTGGACTTCGGCTACCGGTTCTCGACCGATGGCGGCGAGACCTTCCCCTACCGCGATACGGGGGTGGGCATCGTCACGGTGGACGAGCTGTTCGCCGAGTTCCCCGACACGCGGTTCGGGTTCGAGATCAAGCAGACAACCCCCGACGCCGCCACCAAGCTGTGCGCCCTCATCCAGGAGTACGGCTACGAGGGCCGGGTCCTGTTGAGCAGCTCGGGCCAGGAGAACATGGATGCCTTCCGCGACTCGTGCCCGAGTGTTGCGACGTCGGCCACCGATGGCGAGGCGACGCGGTTCTACATCTTCCAGTTCGTTCGTCTGAGTGGCTTCTACTCGCCGCCGTTCGACTCCCTGCAGGTACCCGAGTACCGAGGCGGCACCCACGTGTTGACAGGGAGCTTCGTCGGTGCGGCAAGGAGGTGGAACCTCCCGGTGGTTCCTTGGACCATCAACGAGCCCGAGGACCTCGACCGGATCATCAGTGATTTCGACGTCGACGGGATCAACACGGACTACCCGGATCGGCTCATCGAGTATCTCGAGGAGTAGCGCACGACCGCTCCGTGGCGCGAGCTGAAACGCCCAGTCTCTGCAGCAGGAGCTGGGTCAACAGGTAGCCACCGGCGCCGACCACGATGCCGACGAGCCCACCGATCAGGATGTCCGCCGGCCAGTGCACGCGAAGGATCGGACGCGACAGGGACACGAACACCGCCCACGGCACGAGCAGGTGGAACAGCCACCGCCGCCAACCGGCAAGCGAGGACAGTGCCATCGACAGGTAGAACGTGGCAAAGGTCATCGCGGCCAGGGCATGGCCGGATGGCCGGGAGAACGCTGTCTCTTTCACCCAATGGTCTCGGACCTCGGGACGCATCATGAGCTCGCCGAAACCGGTCTCGGTCTTGATGCTCTCCAGGTGCTCGGATCGAGCCTCCCCCGTCAGCTCGTAGAAGCTGTCGGCCTCCATGCCCAGCACCTCCAGGTCCGCCATCTGAACGATGTTGGGTCGAGCAACACCGATCGCCGGCTTGACGACGTGATCGTTGAGCAACTTGCCGCCGTACAAGACGAGAATGGACACCGCGATCATGACGGCGACCTTGCCGAATCGACCCCGCCGCGATTGGCCGGGCTGAGTGGCCACGACCACCAGGAGGGCGCCGGCGATGGCCACGATCCCGAAGGTCTGACCGGATTCGGCGAACACCCAGGCGACCAGGGCGATGGTGCCGGTGAGATCGATCCGAGGCTCGGTTGCGGGATCGAGGTGATCGACGAAAATCGGCAAGAGCAACAACGCATATGCGGGCACGATCCAACGCGCCGCGCGGGTCAAGACACCTGCGACGCGAGGCTGCCCGATCTCCCCGTCGTTGCTCGTCGCCGACGCCATCACACCTGTTCCCCCGAGATAACCCAACCCATACTCCACACGTTGCGACACTCGATGCCGTGCCTCCAGAGCAGTTCGTCACGTCCCTGGACCACCGAACAGGGGTCCCACGGCGCTGACCCACCGGCCCGACGCCGCCGCATTGTGGCCGTGCGGGCCCAGCTGCCAGACTCGGGGGCCAGTCCAGGCCCCAGGGGGAACCAGCATGCAGGCAGCACGCGTCATCGACGGCGAACTTCAGATCACCGAGGTCGACGTTCCCGAACCAGGGCCCGACCAGGCTCGGGTTCGCATCACCAGTGCGGGGGTGTGCCACTCCGACCTGCACCTGGTCAAAGGGCACTGGTTCGGCATGCAGATCCCCGAGGTCGGTCACGAGGCCATCGGCATCGTCGAGGAGCTCGGGCCCGGCGCCGAGCGGTTCACCGCGGTTGGCGATCGAGTCATCCTGGGCCTGGGCGGCACCGGCGGCGGCTACTGGTGTGGCGCCTGCATCCACTGCCTGGGCGGCGAACCCCGCCTGTGTGACCAGGGCAGCGGCATCATGGGCACCTTCGCCGAACAGTTCTGCGTCTACGCCAAGTCACTGGTCACGTTGCCGCCGTCGATCGGCGACGAGGAAGCACCGCTGGCCTGCGGCGGCCTCACCGCCTACGGCGCAGTGAAGAAGCTGACCAAGCATTCGATCGGGCCGGGTTCGACGGTCGGCGTCATCGGCGCCGCGGGTGGGCTGGGCCACTACGCCGTGCAGCTGCTCAAGGCGTTCGGCTACAAGGTGGTGGGCGTCGACCTCGGCGAAGAGAAGCTCACCTTCGTCAAGGAACTCGGAGCCGACCAGGCGGTCGAACCGGCCGAGGCCGCGGCGATCGGCGAGGCCGGGGGAGTGGACGCAGTGCTGGTCTTCACCGCGGTCAAGGCCGGCTTCGATCTGGCCATCACCATGTTGCGCAAGGGCGGCCTGTTCGTTGCCGTCGGCATACCGCCGACCAGCGAGGGCAACATCGAGATCAACCCGATGATCTTCTTCAGCAAGGCCATCACCATGATCTACAGCGGCGTCGGCACGGTGCAGGACATGCGCGAACTCGTCGCCCTGTCCGCCGACGGCAAGGTGAAGAGCCACATCGGCCGCCAGGGCCCGCTGAGCGAACTGCCCGCCATCTTCGAAGAACTCGAATCCGGCGCCTACGTCGGGCGGGCCGTCATCACCGACCTGGGCGCCTAGTTCATCGCGCGCCCGAGGGCGTCGATCATCGATTGGCGGTAGGCCATCATGGCCGGCGCGGTGCGGCGGATGGTGTCAGCACCGTGGTACATGCCGGGCTCG
Organism: Acidimicrobiales bacterium; assembly: GCA_013002375.1. Lineage (GTDB taxonomy): Bacteria > Actinomycetota > Acidimicrobiia > Acidimicrobiales > SHLQ01 > JABDJW01. The sequence continues at coordinate 5,398 of JABDJW010000118.1, forward strand.
ACGACGAGTTCGCACGGCACGCCGGCCGCTTCGAGTCGACGGGCATAGTCGACATCCTCGGCGTGGAACAGGTCGAGATCGCCAACACCGATCCACGCGGGCGGCAGGCCGGCGAGGTCGTCGGCCCGGGCCGGCGCAGCGTAGATGCGGTCGTCTTCGTGCTGGGGGGTACCGCCGAGGTAGCAGGTCCACCCGAACTGGTTAGATTCAGGCGTCCACACGAACTCGCCGGTGTCGCCGTGGTCGGCCCGCAGCACGGTTCGGTCGTCGAGCATCGGATAGTTGAGCAGCTGAAACGCGAGCCGCGGTCCGCCCTTGTCGCGGCACCGCAGTGCCAGCCCCGCGGCCAGCCCGCCACCCGCGCTGGCTCCGCCCACTGCGATTCGATTCGGGTCGATGCCGAGCTCGGAGGCCGCGCCGTGCATCCACTCGAGCCCATGGCGGCAGTCGTCGAGCGGCGTGGGGTACGGGTGTTCAGGCGCCAACTGATAGCGGGCGGCCACGACGAGGATGCCGAGGTCGGTGGCGATCGTGCTGAGCAGATGGTCGTCCTGTTCGGGCCGCCCCATGACCATGCCGCCGCCGTGGATCCAGAAGAGCGCGCCCGATGGTCGCGGGCGCCCGTGTGGTTCGAAGATCCGCATCGACACGTCAGCGCCGGTCGCCGCCGTCTCGGTGCGATCGCTGATGTCGACACCGGCCACCGCGGGTTCCGGTGGCGGCGGCACGCGCCGAAGGAGGCCGAGGTTCTTGTGCGTGACCTTGAAGTTCGCGTACAGGATCGGGTGGCGAAGATCGGCCGCGACCGCCGCGATCGGCTCGCGCCGGCTGGCGATACGACGGGCGATGGCCGCGCCGCCGCCCACGATGACTGCGAGTGGGACCAACCGGCGAAGCAGAGACGAGATCGACATGGCGAACAGCGTAGGGGCTACTGGCTCAACCGGTTTCCATCACCACCGCGAGGAGGGCGGCGCCGTTGTCGACCAATCGAGCATCTTCCGCGAGTGCCGGCGGTAGGTCAGCGATCGACTCGGGGTGCGTCACACACGTCGAACGACACGACTCCCCTCTCGCAGGTCGGTGGTCGAGATGTTGGCGAAGCTAGCCGGCGCTCTCGGCAGATCCTTGGGCTTCGAGGAGTTCCAGAATCCGCTCGCTGTTGGCCCGGGTGGCCTCCACGTTGTCGAACATGACGCGGGGAGGGAAGTCCTCGGGCATCTCCTCCATGTGGCGGCGCATCCGGTTCCACATCGCCGGCGGCGGCCCATCGGGTCGCTTCTTGATGGCAACGATGGCCACCGCCGCCGCACAGCCGGCCGCTGCACCGATCATGACCTTCTTGTCCATGGCTGAACCTCCCGTCCGCAGACCGCCCATCACGGCCGCTCGCTCTTGTTCATCCAAGCCGCATCGGCCACTGTGGGGTAGAGCCGAAGGTCCTCCGAACCGCAGCATGGGGTCCCAATTGGTTGAGGAAAATCCGCCTGATTACGGACCCCTGTCGGCGCATCTGTCTTTTTTCTCAGGGCGGCGCGCGGTGAGCTTGGCTCGACGGCGAAGAGCGGGCCGATGTTCAGTCGTGCTTGGCGCCGGCGCTGAACACGGCCCGGAGATCTTCGAGGCCGGCCGGGAGTTCGATGGGCGGGTCGGGCAGCTGCTCGACCCCGCGCTCGGCCAGGATTGCCTGCATGGCCTCGGGTTCGTCGCTCCACGAGCGCGGGTCACCCATCATCACCTCGTACAGCTCGACCCCCTCGGGCCCGGCGACGAACGGGCCGAAGATGGCGCCGTAGGGGAGTTCGAGGTGGGTGCCGACGCCACACAGCTCGTCGCCGCAGGTGAACTCGCCGGCCAGCACGGTGATGGTGTGCGGGCTGTAGTGCCCGTGCCGGCGCACGATCATGCCCGGGTCCCACTTGGCGTAGAGCGCGAGGTACAGCGGCTCGACCGAGAACGCGACCCAGCGTTCCCACACATGCGATTCGCTGCCGTCGGGGTTGCGTTGGCTGCGCACCGGGATCCACGGGACGTCGTTGTCGCCGCCCGGGTGGATGATCGTGTGGGTCAATCCGTCGATGCGTGGAACATCGCTCATCAGTGGTTCTCCTGGTAGTCGGCGTCGAGGGCCGCGAGCAGTGTGGTCACCGCATCGTCGATCCGGTCGAGTTCGCCGTCGGTGAGGCGTTTGAACACCCGTTTGCGGGTGTCGTCGTACGAGGCTTTCACATCCTCGGCGAAGCGGAGGCCCGCAGGCGTCAGCGACACCAGAACACTGCGGCGATCGTCGGGCGAGGCGCGTCGCGACACCAACCCGGCCCGCTCGACCCGATCCAACGCCTGGCTGATCGAGCCCATCGGGCGCAAGACGTACTCGGCGATCTTGGTGACCGGGAGCTCGTGCGGGGAAGGCTCCTTGCCCAGCGTGGCCAGGATCACGAAGTCGCGAAATCCGATGTCGAAGGGCGCGACCGCTTCGTTCTGGAGCAGTTCGAGATGGATGACGACCCGCTGCAGTCGGCTGAACAGATGCGCCGGATCGTCGTGATCGCTCAGGTAGTCGGGCACCTCGGGATGCCCGGCCTCGAAAGGATGCATAGGCACGAACAATACTCTAGGGTCAGAATATCTGCACCGAGAACAATCCGGCCGGGGCTGGAACACAATCCGGCCGGGGCTGGAACACAGGGGGAACCGATGACCGAGGCCGCGTACTACAAGCTGGCCGAGCTGCCGTGGGAAGACCCCGAGGACGCGCCCCCCGAGGTCGCCGAGCTGGCCGCGAAGGCGGTGGGCACAACCGCTCGCCGGGCCCAGGTCACCACCGGCGCGATCGGATTCCACAGCCAGATCTCCGAACTGCCGGCCGGCTTCGAGATTCCGCCCCACAGCCACACCGCCCCCGAACTCATGGTGGTGTTGGCCGGCGGCGGGCAGGTCGTCGGTGGGCCCGCCCTCAACGCCGGCGACGTGGCCGAGATCCCCGGCGGCAGCGAGTACGGCCTCACCGCGGGGCCCGACGGCATTCGATTCATGGTGATTCGCCCCGAGGCGTCCACCACCCACATCAGCAAGTAGCACAAGCACAGGAGCAACGATGCGCAACGGTTACAAGGTCTTCGACGCCGATTCCCACGTGATCTACCCGGCCGACCTCTGGTCGACGTACCTCGATCCGAAGTTCCGCGACCGGATCACCCGGCGCAGCCCGGCCGGGCTCGACACCTACAACCCGGTCGTGGTCGACGGCCGGTGGTCGCAGCACGACACCAGCCTGTACGGGCAATTCCAGAAGGCCATCGGCTGGACCGCCGAGGACATGATCGAGCAGTACGGCGACATCGTGACCCTGGGCTTCACCGGCGACCGGGTGGCCAAAGCGTGGGACGTCGACGGCATCGACGTCGGGGTGATCTACGGCCCCGAATACGATCTGTGGCTCGACGGCATCGATCCCGAACTCCAGGCCGCGATGGTCCGGGCCTACAACCGCTGGGGTCAGGAGATGCGCGAGACCTCGGGCGGTCGGGTCATCACCAGCTCGCCGATTCCACTCAACGACGTCAGCCGGGCGGTTGCCGAGATCCAACACGCCTACGACGAGCTCGGCATCCGGGCCTTCTGGGCCCGCCCCAACTACTTCAACCACCGCAACCTGGGCGACCGGTATTACGACCCGATCTACGAGCTGCTCCAAGATCTCGACTGCGCGTTCGCCACCCACGAGTTCATGGGTCTGCGGGGCCAGACCGAAGGCGCTGACCGGTTCACGACCTTCACCGAGTGGCACACCGCCGTGCACACCCACGAGGCCATGAACGCGTCGCTGTCGATGATCACCCAGGGCGTGTTCGAGCGGTTCCCCCGGCTGCGCTGCGCCTACATGGAGGCCGGCTGCGGCTGGCTGCCGTCGTGGCTGCACCGCATCGACGAACACCTCGAGATGGCCGGAGCCATGGAGTGTCCCGACCTGACGATGTCGGCCACCGAGTACTTCAAGCGCAACTGCTGGGTCACCACCGAATGCGAGGATCCGTTCGTCGCCGATGTGATTCGTTGGCTGGGCGACGACCGCATCCTGTGGGAGAGCGATTTCCCCCACCCCGATTCGAAGTACCCCCACACCACCAACGAGTTCATGGCCCTGCTGCCCGACCAGATCACCATGGAGAGCAAGGCCAAGATCCTGTGGGACAACGCCATCGACTTCTACCGGTTCCCGGACGGGTATTTCCCGACCGACTTCCAGGAGGCCACCGACGTACCGCTCACCGGGGTGGCCGGCTGAGTGCCGACCATGCGTCGCCCCCGCGAAGCGGTCGACTTCGACCAGCTCGAGGCGTGGTATCCGCCCGCGCCCGAGTACTTCGAGACCGCGTGGCTCGACGACCCCGACACGATCGAAGCCAAGCAGCTCGAGCGGTTGCAGGCTCGGGCCCAGGTGGCCGCCAAGGTGCCGTTCTTCGCCGACCGGTGGCAGGCGGCCGGGTTCGACCCGGGCTCGATCTCGACGCTCGACGATCTCGCCCGGGCGCCGAGCTACACCGTCGACGACATCCGCCGCAGCATCGAGGCCAATCCGCCGCTCGGGAACTATCAGGGTGTCTCGCCGAGCGACGCGGCGCACGAACCGATGCGGGTCTACATGTCGGGCGGCACCACCGGCCGCTCCCGGCCGACGCTGTACACCGCGTGGGACCGTGAAGCCGGGGCGCTCCTGACGGCCCGGGCGCTGTACCTCCAGGGCATCCGGCCCGGCGATGTGGTGTTGAACGCGTGGGCCTACTCCACCCACAACGGCGCCCACATCATGGACGAAGCGCTGTACAAGTGGCTCAACTGCATCGTGATCACCACCGGCACCGGCAACGTGACCTCCAGCCGCAAGCAGGTCGAACTCGCCCTCGAGTACGGGGCCAAGGCCATCCTGACCACCGGCGACTACCTGCTGCACCTGGCCGACGTCGCGCAGGAGATGGGCGTCGACCCCACCGATCTCGGGCTCACCGCCCTCCCCAACATCGGCGACGTCGAGAAGCTCGAAGCGACCTTCGGCGTGCCGGTGCTCGACAGCTACGGCTTCCACGAAGTGCAGTGGGTGTCGGTCGAGTGCCCGGAGAAGGACGGCCTGCACATCTTCGAAGACGCCTACGTGGTGCAGATCGTCGATGTCGAGACCGGTGAGCTGCTGCCCGACGGCGAGCAGGGGGCGGTCTGCATCACCGAGCTCTACAAGACCGGCAGCCCCCAGTTTCGCTACAACATCATGGATCTCTCGTCGCTGCGGCCCCGTGAGCAGTGCGCCTGCGGCAGCTGGCTCCGGAAGATGGCGCCGTTCGCGGGCCGGGGTGACAACATGGTCAAGCTGCGGGGAGTGAACATCTGGCCCGAGGCGCTGGGCGAGATCGTGACCGATGTACCGGGCACAACCGATGACTGGTTCGTGCGGGCTTACCGCGACGGCAACCGCGACGAGGTCCTCGTCACGGTGGTCGGCGAGCCCGGTGTCGACCGGGAGGCTTTACAGACGTCGGTCGAGCATGCGCTGAAGGAACGGGTTGGCGTGCGGATCGGCGCGAGCATCGCCGGCGTCGGCGAGCTCGACGCCCTCACCGGCTTCGGCACCGCCGCAAAGCTCGTACGGTTCGTGGACGAAAGGCAGACATGACATGACCATGATCGGAACCACCTACAACGTGATGCCGGTGCCGCCCGATCCCGATCACACCACATGGTTCGACCACGGTGTACTGCGGGTCGGCGTCGAGTATCGGGTCGTCGATCCCGAGGCCCTGGCCGCCGCCTACGAGGGCGATGACCTCAAGGAGATCGAGGACAACTCGCCCGAGGGCGGCTTCACCGACGAGGGCCTGTCGATCCACATCGAGAGCGCGGCCGACCAGCACGAATACATCCGGTTCGACGCCTTCGACGACGACCCGCACTATCACTACGTCGACAAGAGCGCGGGCACGAACACGCTGGTCGGTTTCGATACCGCAGCGCACGGTCCGGTGCTGCCCTGGGTCCTGGGTCAGGTGCGGCACCGCCTGCCCTCGATGCTGGGAGCGGCGGGCGCGGCCCACGTGGCCGACACGATCCCCGCTGGTCTGGGCGACGAAATCGCCGACCACCTCGTCGAGTATTTGCCGACCATCGGGATTGCGGTCGCCCCGGAAGAGCCGGACCCCGAAGAAGCCGACACCGGAGAAGCCTCGTGACCCTCACCATCGATCGGCTCACCGCCACCACCGGCGCGATGGTCGAGGGCGTCGACCTCCGCACCGTCACCCCCGACGGCGTGGCCGAGATCGAAGCCGCCCTGCTCGAGCACCTGGTGCTGTTCTTCCCCGGGCAGGCGCTCGAACCGACAGAACAGATGCGGTTCGCCCAGATGCTGGGCGAGATCGACGTCGCCCCGTTCGGGCCCAAGCATCCCGATGTGCCCGAGATGACCGTCCTCGACCAGAAGTCACCGAAGGGAGAGGGGGCCGACGCCTGGCACAGCGACAACTCGTTCCGGGCCGAACCGCCGAGCTACACGATGCTGCAATCGGTGCTGCTGCCACCGCACGGGGGCGACACCTGCTGGTCGAACATGTACGAGGCCTACGCCGCCTTGAGCGAGCCGATGCAGCGGTTCCTCGAACCGCTGACCGCCACCCACGACCTGTCCAAGATGCTCGAGCTGGCCATCGCCCGGGGCAACAGCGACGCCGACCTCGGGCAGATGCGGGCCGCCTACCCGCCCGAGCATCATCCGGTCGTTCGCACCCATCCCCAGACCGGGCGCAGGGCCTTGTTCGTCAACGGCAACTTCACCACCCGCATCGATGGCCTCGAAGACGCCGAGAGCGCCCACGTACTCGACCTGTTGCTGACCCACGTGAAGACCCCCGACTTCCAATGCCGTTTTCGGTGGCTGCCCGGCACCTTGGCGCTGTGGGACAACCGGTGCCTACAGCACTACGCGGTGCCTGACTACACCAGCCGGCGGGTGATGCATCGGCTGACGCTTTCGGGCGACAAACCGGTCTAGGCCATCGCAGGGGAGGGGGCCGCCATGGAACACATCAGCTTCGCCGATATCGGGTGGCACGTACCGGTCGGGTCGCGCGCCGACCTCGACCTGGCCACCGAATCGCCGCCCGACCGGCCGGGCCGGAAGTTCCTGGTCGACGGCACGGCCGGTTTCTACACCCAGATGGTGCGGTTGCCGCCGGGCTTCGAAGCGCCGTCGCATCGCCACGACCACGCCGAGGTGTTCATGGTGCTCGAGGGCTCGTGTGCGTTCAACGGTACGGCGATGGTGGCCTACGACACCGTGGTGGTCGACGCCGACGAGAGCTACGGCTTCGTCGCCGGGCCCGACGGCGTGCACTTCCTGGTGACCCGCCAGGCCATCGCATCGTTCACGGAGGACGCATGAGCGCCGGCAACACCACCGACAACCTGGTGGTCCGGGGCGGCACGGTCGTCGACGGCACCGGCCTGCCCCGCCGGGTCGCCGACGTCGTCGTGCGCGACGGACGGGTGGTTTCGGTCGGGCGGGCCGACCGGGCCACGGTCGACGAATCCGAGATCTTCGACGCCGACGGTCTGGTCGTGGCGCCCGGCGTGGTCGACGTGCACACCCACTACGACCCGCAGCTCACCTTCGATCCGCTGGCCTCGATGTCGATCTACCACGGGGTGACCACCGTGTTGGCCGGCAACTGTGGGTTTTCCATCGCGCCGACGCGGGCCGACGACCGCGACTTCATCCGGCGGCTCTTCGCCAAGGTCGAGCAGATGGAATCGACCGCCATGGATGCCGTCGACTTCGACTTCGAGTCGTTCCCCGAGTACCTGCGGGCCCGGCAGGGGCGACTGGGCCTGAACCTGGCCTGCTACATCGGGCACTCGAATGTGCGTCGGTGGGTCATGGGTGCCGCGGGGTCCGAGCGTGAGGCCACCGATGCCGAGGTCGCCGAGATGCAGGAGGTCGTCCGGGCCGCGATGCGAGCCGGTGCGGCCGGGCTGTCGTCCTCCCATGCGCCGACCCACCTCGACGGCGACAGCCGCCCCGTGCCGTCGCGGTTCTCGAGTCGCGACGAACTGCTGGCCCTGGCCGAAGCGGCCGGCTCCACCGGCGGCGGCTCGATCACCTATCTGCCGGCCAGCGCGGTCGGCGGCATCGACGCCGAGGATGAGGCGTACTGCATCGCCCTCGGCGAACGGGCCGGGCTGCCGATCATCATCCAAGGCTTGGGTGGTCGGAACAAGACCGACGCTCCCACCGCCACCTGGGAGCGGGCCCAGGCCTTCCTGAACCGGGCCGTCGACAACGGCACGCCGATCTACAACATCCTCATCGCCCGGCCGCCCGACCGGCCGCTGACGATCGGCCCGGAGAACATGCTGTACCTCTCGGTCCCGTCGTGGGTCGAGATGCTGGCCCTGCCCCACGACGAGCGGGTGAAGGCCTTGCACGATCCCGAGCGCCGTGCCGTACTGCGCCATGCGGTCGAGAACTACAACCGCGATCCCGAACTCGGCACCACGACCCCGCCGCCGATGTGGCACACCGTCCATGTCCAGAACGTCCACGACGGGGCCAATGCGGCACTCGTCGGCCGGAGCCTGGCCGACATCGCCGACGAGCGGGGCGAGGCCCCGGCCGATGTCATGCTCGACCTTGCGTTGTCCGAAGACCTTCGCACCGGCTTCCGCTGGAACTGGGAGACCGACGAGTGGCGCGCCGCAGTTCGGGAGGCGCAGCTCGACCCCCGCATGATCATCGGCACCTCCGACGGGGGAGCGCATCTGGCCCGCGACGACGCGGCCGACTGGAGTTCGTGGTTCCTTCGCAATTGGGTGCTCGATCGGGCGGTCTGGAGCCTGGAGGACGGCATCCGCCAGATCACCCAGGTGCCGGCCGCGATCATCGGCATCGGCGATCGCGGCACCCTGCAGCCGGGTCGGTGGGCCGACATCATGATCTTCGACCCCGATCGCATCGACGCCGGCCGCAAGGAGTTCGTGCGCGACCTACCGGGCGGAGCCGGTCGGTTCAAGGCCTGGCCCGAGGGCGTGCACGCCACCATCGTCAACGGTGTGCCGGCGGTCGTCGACGGTGAACCCACCGGCCGGTTGCCCGGTCGGGTCACCTCACCAGGAGCAGCTCATGTCGTCTGAGATGACCCTGCGCGACGCCATCTATGGCCTGCGGGCCACCCGCATCTTCGACGGCACGCCGGTGCCACCCGCCACCCTCGACCAGATCCTGGAAGCCGCGACCATGGCCTGCTCGTCGGGCAACACCCAGCCCTGGGAGTTCGTGGTGGTCACCGACGCCGGCCTGAAGACGCAGATCAAGGCCGAGATGGAGATCGGCTTCCAGGGCGTCGACGAAGATCGGGTCCAGGACGAGAAGGATCTGGTCGACGGCGTGGGGCGGCCGATCACCGGTCATGCCGCGATCGAACAC
>JABDJW010000130.1 GCA_013002375.1 Acidimicrobiales bacterium
GTCCTGATGGGATCGGTCTGGCTGCTACTCGTCACCAACACCGGCATTCGGCTCGGCACCCTGGTGGCTCTTGCCGGGTTCTTCGGCTGGATGGCGATCATGGCCATGGTGTGGTGGCTCTACGGCATCGGCTACGAAGGCGACTCCCCCAGCTGGCGCACGATCGACATCAACGTCGAGCGGCTGGAGGATTCCATCCTCGACGAAGTGCATGAGCTTCCCAGCCGGGACGAGCTGATCGACACGGTGGGTTCACCATTCGACATCGCATCCACGTCGGGCGACGAGTTGTTGCTGGCCGAGTTCAATCCCGAGCTCGAGTTCACCGATGAAGAGCTCGCCACGTTCAGCGGCATCGACATCGCCTACCGGCAACTGCAGCGGCAACGCAAGGTCGAGCAAGCGACCTATTCCGAGGTCGCGGCGATCGACAAGACGGTGGTCGACGACCTCCCCATCGGGGGCTGGGACCTGCTCAGCACCGCCGATGCGGGTGAGGCCCAGGCCCAAGCGTCGGCCGACCTGCAGGAGAACGGCATCTTCCCCGATACCAGCGAGTACATCTTCCTCGAGGCCTACGAGCGCGGCGGCAAGCCGGTGCTGCCCGACGACCCGAACCGCTGGGATCGCATCAGCCTCTGGATCACCAACTCGGCCCGAATCTTCAGCCCGCCCAAGTACGCGGTGATCCAGGTGCAGGGTGTCATCAATCCCGTCGCGCCGGCCGGCCAGCCGCCGTCGCAAGCGGTGCTCGATCCCGACGCACCGGTCATCTCGGTGATCATGGAACGCGATCTCGGCAACGAGCGCTTCCCGCCGTTCATGGTCATGGTCGGTTCGCTCGTGATCTTCCTGGCCCTGTGCTACCTCCTGCACATCCGCGATCAGGATCTCGACGACAAGGCCGAAGCCTTCGCCGCCGAGCTGGCCGAGAAGTAGCCGGCTGTGCTGGGGCAGTACCTCCCGGTCTTCGCACTGTTGGTGCTGGCCGCCTTGTTCGCGGCGGGCAGCTTCGTCGCATCGAAGTTGTTCGCCCCCCGTCGGATGAACGACAAGAAGGCCGCGCCGTACGAATGCGGCATCATCCCCGGCAAGGAAAAGCCCGAACGCTTCCCGGTGCGGTTCTTCCTGGTCGCGATGATCTTCATCGTGTTCGACATCGAGATCATCTTCTTCTTCCCCTGGGCCATCAGTCATCGCGCCATCGGGGTCTTCGGCCTCGTCGCGGTGCTGATCTTCTCCGCGCTGGTCTTCGAATCGTTCGTGTACCTCATCAGCAACGGTGCCCTCGATTGGGGTCCGCTGAAGAAGTCGCGGCGTCTGTCGCCGGCCGTCTCGGCCGATCGCACCGCTCGTACCACCATTCGCCGGGTCGGCCTCGAAGGCCGCCCCGAACCGGTGGGTGCCGCGGCGCATGCCGAAGAGCCTGCGGTGGCGTCGGTGGAAACGCCAGCCGAAGGGGCCGCTTGATGGGTTTGAAGGAGTTTCTCGACGAGGGGCTGGAAGGCGCCGGCCACAACTTCATCACCGGTAACCTCGAGAACCTGGTGAAGTGGTCGCGGGCCCGCAGCTGCTGGCCGGCCACGTTTGGTTTGGCGTGCTGCGCCATCGAGATGATGGCCACCGGCGCCGCTCACTACGACCTCGCTCGCTACGGCATGGAGGTTTTCCGGGCGTCGCCCCGGCAGGCCGATCTCATGATCGTCGCCGGGCGGGTCTCGCAGAAGATGGCTCCGGTGCTGCGTCAGGTCTACGACCAGATGATGGAACCGAAGTGGGTCATCTCGATGGGCGTGTGCGCCTCGAGCGGTGGCATGTTCAACAACTACGCCATCGTGCAGGGCGTCGATCAAATCGTGCCGGTCGATGTGTACGCCCCGGGCTGCCCGCCCGGCCCCGAAACCCTCATGCACGCCATCCTCACCCTGCACGGCCAGATCGAATCGGGCGAACTCACCCGGCGGCGCGATGCCAACGGCGGCGGTGCGGCCATCCAGATCGAACAGCGCGACGGCCAATCCGGTGGCACGACCACGCCGGTCACGATCGGAAACCGCTAGGGCCATGGCCGACGCCGACGCAGTCGAGGATGCTGCGCCCGAACAAGACGACGCGGCCGAGCTGGAAGAGGCAGCGGCCGAGCCGGTTGTCGAGACCGAGTTCGGTGTTCCCGGCACGACCTCGCGCGGCAACAACGGCGGCCAGAAGGTGCTGCACCCCAGCGCCGACGGCCTGCTCGAACTGGCCGGAATGCTGGCCGACGCCGGTTGGGAGTTCAGCGGGCTGTACGGGGTCGACTACCTGACCCATCCCGGCCGCACCGATCTGCCCGCAACGGTTCCGGCCGAGCGCTTCGAAGTCGTCATCACCTTGATCAACCGCACCGAGCGCAGTCGCCTACGGCTGCGGGTCCAGGTGCCGGCCGACGAACCCGAGGTCAATTCGCTCAGCGAGATCTGGCCCGGTACCGAAGCGTCCGAGCGCGAGAT
>JABDJW010000138.1 GCA_013002375.1 Acidimicrobiales bacterium
GATCGTCGCCATGCTGGCCACGATCGCCGTGGTGTCGATCGTCGGCGCGTCGGCCGGGGCCCATACCGAGCTGGCCATCGCCGTGCCCGACATCGGCGCCCGGGTGGGCGGCACGGTCGACCGAATCGAACTGACCTTCTTCGGCCCGATTGAAGACCCCACCGTCTTCGTCGAAACACCGAGCGACGCCACGATCGAAGGCAAGATCGAGCGGCCGGCGCCGAACGGCGTGTGGCTGGCGCTCGAACGGCCCCTCGACGAGACCGGTCAACACATCGTGCGGTACGCCGCGACCTCGACCGACGGAGATCGCGACCAACAGGCCTATGCGTTCGTGTACGACCCGACATCACCACCGGCGGTCTTCGCCGGTCCGGACGACGATTCGGGTGGGTCCCCGTTGATCGGCGTCATCGTCGCGGCGCTGGCGCTGGGCTTCGTCTTGTTGTTGTTCATCGCGATGAAGCGACGAACGACGAGCACCGCGACCTAGCGTTTGTCGGGACCCAGCGCTTGTTGGCCGGCTCCTTCTTTGGACCTAGCGCTTCTTGGCCGGCTTCTTCTGGGCCGGCTTCTTCTGGGCTGGCTTCTTCTGGGGCCGCGTGAAGTTGGCGGCCAACTCGACCAGGATGCGCACCGCATAGCCGGTGCCACCCTTGGGCCCCGTGTTGTGATCGGCCTCGGTGAACGCGGGGCCGGCAATGTCGAGGTGCGCCCACGCGATGTCGTCGTCGACGAACTCCTGCAGGAACAAACCCGCCGTCAGCGCACCGGCATACGGCCCGCCGATGTTCTTCAGGTCGGCCACCGGTGAGTCGAGCAGCTTGCGGTAGTCGGCGGGCAACGGCAGGGGCCACACGGGTTCGGCAGCCGCATCGGCTGCGGCCGCCACCTGGTCGCGCCAACCCTCGTGGTTTGCCATCAGGCCGGCATAGTCCAGACCGAGGGCCGCCATGCACGCGCCGGTGAGCGTGGCCAGATCGATGATGGCGTCGGGTTCGGCCTCCGCGGCCAGCGAGAGTGCGTCGGCCAAGATGAGCCGACCCTCGGCATCGGTGTTCAGCACTTCGACCGTCTTGCGGTTGCGGATGGTCAGCACGTCGCCGGGCCGGGTGGCGTCGGGGCCGAGCATGTTGTCGGTCATCGGCACATACCCGACCACACGCGCCTTGGGCTTGACCGCCGGCAGGGCCATCATGGCCCCCAGCACTGCAGCGCCGCCGCCCATGTCGCACTTCATCGTCATCATGCCCTTGCCGGTTTTGATCGACAGCCCACCGGCGTCGAAGGTGATGCCCTTGCCGACCAAGGCCAGCGTGCCGACCGGCTTGACGTCGGGCTCGTAGGTCAGCTGCACCAGGCGGGGCGGATGCAGCGAACCTCGGTTCACGCCCAGCAGCCCACCGAGCTTGGCTTTCTCGATCGCGGTCTTGTCCATCACCTTGGCTTTCAGGCCGGCCTTGCGGGCCATGCGGGCTGCGGCCTGGGCCATCTTGGGCGGGGTGAGCGACCCGCCCGGTTCGTTGACCAGATCGCGCGCAAAGCAAACCGCTTCGGCGATGGCGACACCGCGATCGACAGCCGCCGAGACGCGGGCGCTCGAGGCCCCGACCTCAGTGACCTTGCGCAGCAGGTTGGGCTTGGGATCGCTCTTGAGCTCGGTGTAGGAATACGCCCCCAACACCAGGCCCTCGGCGTAGGCCTGGGCGGCGGCCACCTGGTCGACGCCATCGGGCAACGAGCCGAGCACGTCGGAGGCGATGGCCTTGTGGCGGCAGGCTGCGCGCGCGATCGCGACACCGGCCCGCCGAAGCGCAGCGGGGGTGACCTCGTCGGCGGGGCCGAGACCGACGACGGCGACCGGGCGCTCGGCGCCGGACACGACCTGCACCGTACCCACCGCGCCGGTGAAGCCCCGGCTGGTGAGCACGGCCGCGTCGACCGCGTCGGGTGGATCCTGCTCGACGAAGGCCGGCAGCACGAGAAGCTCGGCCTTGGCCGGGACGGAACGGGTGGTTACGACGGACACGCTCATGGCGAGTCAGCGTAGGCGCTCGCCGTTACTCTTGAGTGGCTATGGCATCGCGTTTCTCGTTCCGGCGGTTGGCTCTCATCGCGGCCGCGCTCGCCGCTCTGCTGACTTCGTGCTCGACGACGCTCACCCTCAACGAAGCCGCGACGACAACGCGAATCGCCCCGACCACGACAGAACCGACCACAACGCAGACACCGGCCACCGTTGCCCGGACCGAGGCGCCACCGACGACCATCCGGTTCAGCGAACTACCCACCGTCTCGATCGATGAACTCCCACCCGAGGCGCTCGACACGCTGATCCTCATCCGCAACGGCGGGCCCTACCCCTACCGCCAGGACGACGGCGTGTTCCAGAACCGAGAGGGCATCCTGCCCGACCACCCCCGTGGGCACTATCGCGAATACACGATCGAGACCCCGGGCTCGCCCGACCGCGGCGCGCGGCGCTTCGTCGTCGGCGAACGGGGCGAGATCTACTACACCGACGATCACTACTCGTCGTTCCGGGAAGTCACCTCGGGAGGCGACCGATGAGCATGGCGACGAACAAGTGGCTGGAACGCCTGCTCGCCGGGGTCGATCCGGGCATCTACGTTGCCCCGCCGGAGCCCGATCGCTTCAGCCTCGACGACGCCATCGCCGAGCGCGGCTGGCGATGCCACGGCGGCTCGGTCGGCTCGGCCGGCGACAAGGCGACGCTGCTCGAGGCCCTGGGCGAGATCCTCGACGCACCGACCGACTGGGGCCGCAACTGGGACGCATTGGTCGACGTGGCCCGATCGTTGCCACCTGGCGAGCGCACCATCGTGGTGCTCGACGATGTCGGCGGCCCCGCCAAGAGCTGCCCGAACGATTGGGCGACCGCCGTCGACATTCTGGCCACGACCACCGAGGAAGCAGCGGCCACGGGCGATCACCTGGTCGTCATCTTGCGGAGCTCCGACCCCCATTCGGGATACCTCGCCCTCTAACCTGGACCGTTACCCCTCGTGTCATGCGGCGCCGCCGCAGCAAAGGAACCCATGGCGATCCGTATCGCACCCCACCGGCGGGCCCTCGCCGCGCTGCTGGCGCTGACGCTGGCCGCCGTCGCCTGCAGTGCCAACCCGCTCGAGGTCGCACCTGACACCCAGCCGACCACCAGTACCGAGCCCCCGACGAGCGTCGCGACCGACCCAACCCCGCTTCCGCCCACCGAACTCCCCCCGGCAGAATTCCCGACCTTCGCGGACGACGGCGAGGCCATTGCGGTCGACGACGAGGTGCGCCGGGGCCAACTCGACAACGGCCTCAGCTACTACGTGCGCAGCAACGACAACCCGGGCAGCCGGGCTCAGCTCCGCCTGGTCGTCGATGCCGGTAGTGCGATGGAAGCCGACGACCAGATCGGCGGCGCTCACTTCCTCGAGCACATGCTGTTCAACGGCACCGAGCAGTACCCGGCCAACGAGCTGATCAGCGTGCTGGAGAGCTTCGGGTTCACCTTCGGTCCCGACATCAACGCCTACACGACGTTCGGCGAAACGGTGTACATGCTCGAAGTCCCGACCGATGATCCCGCGCTACTCGACACCGCGTTCGGCGTGCTGCGTGAGTGGGCCGACAACGCGACCCTCGATCCCGAACAAGTCGAACTCGAACGGGGCGTGGTGTTGGCCGAATGGCGCCGCGGCCAGGGTTTCTGGTCGCGCTACCGCAACGAGGTGCTCGACCGCCTGCTCGGCACGACCGGCTACGCCAACCGCATGCCGATCGGCACCGAGGAATCGATCGAAACCGTCACCGCCGAAGCGCTCCGCCGGTTCTACGAGGACTGGTATCGACCCGAACTGATGTCGGTCGTCGCAGTCGGCGACTTCGACGTCGGCGCCATCGAGGACCGCATCACCTCCACCTTCGCCGATCTCACCAATCCACCCGGTGCCCCCGCCCGGCCGGAGTTCCTGGTCGAGCCGGCCGCCGAGCCGACGTTCATGAGCTTGTCCGACCCCGAGAGCAGCGACACCTTCGTCGAGCTGAACTACCCCCTGCCGCTCCTCCCCCACGACACCGTCGGCACCGTCCGGCGCGACCTCGCCCTCGATCTGGCATTCCTGGTCTTGAGCACCCGACTCGACGAGGACACCCGCCGGCCCAACGCGGCCTTCTATGAGGCGTCGGGCGCCGCGAACCCGTTGGTGCGGGAGCAGCAGAGCCCCGGCCTCTTCTTGTACACCGACCCCGGCAACGCCGAACAGAGCCTGCGCGACGCGTTGACCGAGATCGAACGAGGCCGGCGGTTCGGCATCACCCAGGACGAACTCGATCGAGCCATCACCGTCTTTCGGAACTCGGTCATCGAGGCGTACAACGCGCGCAACTCCAAACAGGACGCCGCCTACGCCGACGAGTACGTGAGCCACTACCTCTCGGCGTCACCGATCGCCAGCGCCCGCGACACCCGCGATCTGTACGAGCGCCTGCTGGACGAAATGACGGTCGACCAGGTCAACGACACGTTCCGAGCATCGATCGATTCGACCCAGCCGCTGATCATCGTGGCCAGCCCCGAGGACGGTCAGGGCGTGATCCCGACCGAGTCGCAGCAGGCAGGGATTCTCGATGATGTGCGGTCCGGTCCCGTCGACCAGCGCGATACCGCCGGCCGCACGATCGAGGTCCTGCTCGATCCACCCGACGCGGCCCCGGTGACCCGCACCGAACGGCTCGGCAATCTCATCGGCCCGCAAGGGACCGAGACTGCGAAGTCCATCACCTTCGGCAACGGCGTACAGGTGGCGATGATCGACAACCAGATCGTCAGCGGCTCGGTGTTCTTCCGGGCCACCAGTCCGGGCGGCTGGTCCGTCGAGGCGGCCGAAGATGTCGTCGAAGCCCAGCTGATCCCGCAAGTGATCGTCGACAGCGGCGTCGCCGACTTCGATCAGGTCGCCCTCGACCGCTACCTGGCCGACAAGACGGTGCAGGTGCAGCCCTACATCGACGAACTCGACGAGGGGTTCGTGGGCGAGGCCTCCACCGACGATCTCGAGACGCTCTTCCAGCTGATGCACCTGTAC
>JABDJW010000140.1 GCA_013002375.1 Acidimicrobiales bacterium
ACCTCGCGTAGGAAGCCATCGGGGGCGATCACCCGAACATCGCCCGCGTCGACAGCTTCGCGGGTCGTCACCCCCAGCACGCCGCCGAAATGATCGATGTGGCTGTGGGTGTAGATCACGGCCCGCACCGGACGCTCGCCCACGGTCGAATTGGCGAGATCGAGGCAGGCCGCCGCGGTCGAGGCCGTCGTCAGCGGGTCGATGATGACCCACCCGGTATCGCCGGCGATGAACGTGATGTTCGCCAGGTCGTAGCCCCGGGCCTGCCAGACCCCGTCGGCGACTTCGAACAACCCGTGGATCGAGTTGAGCCGGGCCTGGCGCCACAGGCCGGGATGTACGGTGTCGGGCGCGGTCTCGGACTCGCGGACGAAATCCTTGTGGGCGACATCCCACACCAGGTGATCACCGACCCTGACCTGGCCCGATTCGATCGTGGCGATCAGGCCTCGTCGGGCCCGTTCGAAATCACCCGTGTCGTCGAACGACACCAGCGCTCCGGCCCGTTCATGGAGCCGGCGGGTGTGTTCGGTTGCCGGCCTCGGTTGCCGGGGAGCGGACGAATCGTCGGTCACGGCGAGACGATAGCGATGATGTCGGCCACCCGACGAACCGCCTGTTCGAAGCCGAACCGCTCGACCAGCGCCGCTTGACCGGCGGCCGAGACGTCGGCCCATGCCGCGTCGTCGGCCATGAGCCGCACGCAGGCGTCGGCGAAGGTCGCCGGATCGTCGGCCACCAACAGGTGTTCGCCGTCGACGAAGCCGCTCCCTTCGACCGCAATCGATGTCGCGACGGTCGGCACGCCGTGCGCCAGGGCCTGCGTGATCTTGCCCTTGACCCCCGCGCCGAACCGCAACGGCGCGACGCACACTCGGGCCGCGTCGTAGAGCGGATCGAGATCCTCGACATAGCCGTGCACCTGGACGTTGGGGCTGGCCAGATCGAGCAGATCGGGCGGCATTTTCGAACCGACGACGTGGACGGTGGCGCCGGACCGTTCAGCGATGATGAGCGGCATGATGTCGGCCACGAGCCAGCGCACCGCGTCGATGTTGGGCGGGTGTTCGAAGCCCCCGACGAACAGCAGTCCGTCGCGGCCGACCGGCACGACCTCGGCATCGGGTACGTCGTGGATGTTGCCGAGCACCTCGATCGCCGCATCGGGCACCAGAGCCTCGAGCAGCGGGACCTCGGCCGTACTACACACCAGCGTGAGGTCGGCCGCCTGTACTGCAGCCAGCTCGCGGTCGCGGGTGTCCACGTGGTCGAACCCGCCGCTGACCGCGCCGGTGATGTGCTCCTCGCGCACCTGGCGCAGAAAGTGCAGATCGACCGTGTCGTAGATGATCTTGGCCCGAGGACACAGCCGCTGCACTCTCGACATCTGTTCCTCGACCACTTCGAGCCGGCTCAACAGCACGATGTCGAACTCGGGGCCGCGTGCCCGGAGGAACGACTCCATCGTGTCGACGTAGGGCCGGGCGGTGACTTCCACGCCGAGCACCCGCAGCGGTTCGTCGTAGGGCCGCTGCAGCATCATGTTCTGCGGCACGAAGGTGCACTTGTAGCCGTTGCGCTGCAGGGCCCGCAGCGTGTTCAGCATGCGCAACGATCCCGAATCCTGATCCGGGGTGAGCATGCGGGCATCGATGATCAGGGCCCGCTTGGTCACCGTGCGTTCCCGTTCGAGCAGCGGTTCGGCTGCATTGGGCCGGCGGGTCCGCAGCTGCTCGGACCACTTGCGGTAGAAGGTCTCCTGATTGAGCACCTGGTGGTGCTTGCCCTCCTGGGTCACGTCGGTGCCGTACGACGCGCCCTCGTGGTGCACCACCTGCGCCGCCGGTTGATAGACGACCGGGTGCCCCCGCTCGGCCAGCTGCATGCACAGGTCGGTGTCCTCGTAGTACGCCGGTGAGAAGGCGGTGTCGAACCCGCCGAGCTCCTCCCACAGATCGCGTCGCACCATCAACGACGCGGCCGAGCAGTAGTCGACGATGCGGGGATAACCGATGTCGGGGTGGTCGGCTTCGAGCCCGCGCCCGTAGTTCCAGGCCGATGCGTCGGACCACACGATGCCGCCGCCTTCTTGCACCGAGCCGTCGGGGAACACCAGCATCGAACCGACCGCGCCGGCGTCGGGGTACTGCTCGAACGTGGCCACCATGGCGTCGAGTGCGCCTTCGGTGATTTCGGTGTCACTGTTCAGCAACCACAGGTATCGCCCCTGGGCCGACTTGGCGGCCTCGTTGCAGGTGCGGAGGAACCCGAGGTTGGTGGCGTTGTCGACCACGGTCAGCCCGGACACGTCGCGCACCTCGGCGAACTCGGCTTCGTCGCTTTCGTCGTTGGCGACGATCACCTCGATCGGGGCCGAGCCGGCGTGTTTCGCGATCGAGCGCAGGCAGGCCATGGTCTCGTCGATGGCGTTGTGCACCGGGATGATGACCGAGACGAGCGGCTCGTCGGCGACCGGCAGAACCAGCCCGGATCCGCCGGCGTGGGGGCCGGTCACCGTGGTCTCGGCCACGAACTGTTCGACGATCTTGCGGCGGCGGTCGAGTTCGGCCGCCGACACCTCGGGCAATTCGGCATCGATCGCCCGCCGCATCCGCGCGGTGCGCACCCGGCGTTGCACGCCGGCCGGAATCCGCTTCACCTTGGCCACCGCGTGTTCGAGGCTGGGCTGAGCATCGCGCAACTCCTCGAACTGCTGCTGCAGACGCTCGATGTGGGCTCGAGCGAACCCGTGCTCGGCCGTGAGGCGGCGCAGGCGGGCCTCCAGTTCATCGACCCGTCTCGTCAGACGACGAAGGTCGGGGTCGCCGTGATCAGGGTCGGTGTGTTCGGTCGGTGTGGGTTCGCCATCCCCCGAGGCTTGGTTCGTTGCCACGCGGTTCGGCTCTCCGTTCGGCTGGTCAGCGACCATTATCCGAGATCGACGCGCCCTGCGCCAGACTCGGGGTAGGCATCGGGCGTGATCGCCCCCTCGAGATCGCCGGCCACGAACTGGGCCAGCGCTTGCTGCACCGTTGCGCCCCAGGCTTCGGGGCGAGCATCGACGATCGGGAATCCGTCGGCGGTACCGACCAGACGATCGGTCATGGCCACGCGAAGCGGCGGACCGGCCACGACCTCGCCGTCGGCGATCAGCACCTCGCCGTCATCGAGGGAAAAGAACCGGACGCGGGCCCCTGGAGCCGGCTCGAGCAGGCTGACGGCGAAGGGCTCGGCATCGAGATTCACTTGCAGAGTGGCGCCGGCCAGAACCGGGAACCGGCCCCCGATGTCCTCCACCGAGGCAACCGACGACTCGAGCACCCGCTTCAGCTCGTCCCGTTCCAGTTCGACGACCACGATCGCGCCACCCGAGCCGGCGATGCCGAACAGGTCGGCGGTCGAGATCGGACCGGCGGGGATGATGGCATCGGAGCTGATCGTCGAGGCGGCCAGCAACGTGACCGGCACCGGTTCGTCACCGCCGCGTTCGGCTTCGGCTGCGACGTAGGTCGCGACCGCGTCGGCTACGAGATCGGCCAGGTTCGTCTCGAACGAGCGCATGCTCGAACGAATCCCGTTCAACGGAACCCGACTCACCGCCACTTGGTCGGTGCGGTCCCGTTCGAGTTCGGCCTCGACCGCTTCGACGACGCGGCGCTGCGTCCACAGGTCGATCGGTCGGTCCTGGTCGACCATCAGGGTTTCGGACTCGATGAGCGACGCGACGATACCGTCCTCGAGCTCGAGCACCAGCCGACCGAGTTGCGTGAACCGTCCCGCGGCTCGGACCACCGGCACGAAGAGCCCGTCTTGGTCGATCACTATGCCGGTGCCGCCGAACGATTCAGGCGGGGGGATGCCGAGATCGAGCTCGGCCGGTTCGGCGAGCTCGCCACCGAGCACCGCAGCGTCGGCGTTCGACAATTGATTCACCAGCCGGCGGTCGGCCGCGACATCGCCCTGATGGCTCAGCACGACGATGATGTCGACGCCCGATTCGGTGAGCGCATCGATGGCCGATTGCGTCGCGCCGACCACGTCGGCATCGACCGTGGCGCCGCGCAGGCGAGCGGTCTCGGCGACGTCGGCGGGCAGGGCGGCGACGATGCCGATGGAGCGGCCATCGACGGAGACCACCGTGCTGGGCGCGACCCGTCCCTCGGCCGCGAGCTCTGCGAGACGGGCTTCGCCGGTGACATCGAGGTTGGTGGCCAGGAACGGCGCCGGGTTGGGTCGCCGATCGAAGCCGGTGACGAAGTCGGCGAACCGGTCGGGACCGAAGGCGAGATCGTTGTCACCGATCGCCAGCGCCGCGATCGGCAGGCGGGAGAGCACGCGGGCATCGTGGAACCGGCCGGGATGCTCGAACGATGCCGACAGGGTGGGGCTGGCGGCGATGTAGTCGCCGGCGCCGACGAGGATCACACCACCCTGGGCGTCGGCTTCTTCGTAGGCCTGGCGGGTGGCGCCGACGAACCGGTCGGCGCCCGGGCCCGAGAAGGCGCTGCCGACCAAGGCCGACTGCAGCGAGCCGAACGACAGGATCTCGAGCCGGAAGGTGCCGCCGTCATTCTGCGAGCCGGCCGGCTGGGTGGTGGTCGCGGTGGCGGTGGCCAGCACGGCGGCGACGACGAATAGTCGCGCCGCGCCACGACCCCGGAATCGGCCGCGCGCCTGGATGTCGGGGAACCATCGCATATCGCTACCTGAAGATACCGCGCTTCCTTTGCATGCACCAGAGGTGCTTTCGGTACTTTTCGATCAAATCCGTCATCCGGACCAGGTGACCACCCACGGCCTGGCACTTCGAGCGCTTCAGCGGGTGCGGGGCTCGATTCGGGGTTGCTCGGCGAAGGCGTCCTGCCCAGCGGCCAACGCGGCGACATCGGTTCCGGTGGTCAAAATGGCCGAGGCCATCGACAGCGCGCCGGTGCGGCCGAGGTCGTTGGCCGCCCAGATCGCCCGCAGGGTGGCCTGCACCGCGAAGGCCGGTTGGCTGGCGATCGTCTCGGCCAACCACGTGGCCTGGGCTTCGAGTCCGTCGGCCGGCACGACCTCGCTGACCAGTCCGATCTGGTGGGCGGTCGCCGCCGACATGCGCTCGTGACTGCCGAGCAACGACAGGCGCAGCACTTCACCCAGCGGCATCCGCTGGGCCATCTTCATCGGTTCGTAGACCGCGGCCATGCCGTAGGTGACGTGGGGATCGAAGAAGGTGGCGTGGTCGGCCGCGATGATGATGTCGGCTTCGGCCAGCAGATAGAACGCGCCGCCGCACGCCATGCCGTTGACGGCACACACCACCGGTTTCCAGAGGTCGTTGGCCTTGGGCCCGAGCTTGTCGCCGGGATCGTCGTACATGAAGTTGTTGGACGTGCCGTAGAGCTGGCCGCCGCCGAGGGCGGTGAATTCCTCGTTGCGATCGATGCCGACGCAAAACGCCTTGTCACCGGCCGCGGTGAGCACCGCGCAGCGAACGTCGTCGTTGGACCGGAGCATGCGCCAGACGCTCGACACTTCGTCGCACATCGTGGCGTCGAATGCGTTGTAGACCTCGGGCCGGTTCAGGGTGACCCAAGCCACGCCGTTGCGTTCTTCGTAGGTGATCGTTTCGTAGCTCACGCTGCGACGCTACCCGCGCCACCGGGACGGCACGAAAGCCACCCCAAAACGCAAACTGGTCCCGATTCTCGGTCGCTGGGACTGAGTTTCGGGACCAGTTCGTCGGAACCGGGCGAATGGTTCCTGGGGGATCTTGGTACGGGAGCTACACGGTGGCCGGGCTGACTGCCGGGGCCGCACCCGAGTTCGCCGCGGTGGGGCCCATCTGCAGGTCGGGATCGACGAAGTACACGTCGGCGACCCGGTCGATCATCGCTTCGTCGAAGACCTTGGGTACGCCCTCGTAGGCGCAGATGCCGAGCATGAGTTCGCAGAAGTCGATGGCCAGATACGGGCGGAGTTCGCCGATGTACTTGCGGGCCAGCTGCCGCATGTACAGGCCGGCTTCGGCCGACACCTGAATGCCCTTGGCCTTGGCCACCCGGGCCAGAATCCAGGTGAAGGCTTCGTCGGTGATCGGGCCCACGAACACCTTGTTGCGCAGACGACGCAGGAAGGCGTCATCGCCCAGTGAGTTCGGGTCGAGGTTGGTCGAGAACACGAGCTTGCACTCGAACGGCACGGTGAACTTGAAGCCGTACGACAGCTTCAGGTAGTCGATGCCGCGACCGAGGGGCACGATCCAGCGGTTCAACAACTCGTCGGGGCTGATCATCTGACGGCCGAAGTCGTCGATCACCAGAATGCCGTTGTTGGACTTCATCTGGATCGGGGCCTGGTAGAGGCCGGCGGCCTGATCGAATTCGAGTTCGAGCATCGACATCGAGAGCTCACCGCCGGCGACGATCACCGGGCGGCGGCAGACGACCCAACGGGGGTCGAGATCTTCGGGTTGGGCCTCGGCCTCATCGTGCACCGCGGGGTCGAAGACCTGAATGACCTGGCCGTCGACTTCGACGGCGCGCGGCACCAGGATCCAGTCGCCGTGGATGCGGATCATGCGCTCGGCCAGCGACGTCTTACCGGTGCCGGGCGGGCCGTACATGAAGATCGCACCATCGTTCATGAAGGCGGGGCCGAGCTGGTCGAGCAGCTCGTCGGACACGACGAGGTCGGCGAAGGCGTTCTTCACGTTCTCGCGATTCAGGATCAGTTCGGCCTTCTGCGCTTCGATGATGCGCACGTAGTCGGCCAGCGCGACCGGCACGGTCGAGGCGTAGGTCGATTGCTGCATGCGCTCGACGGCGGTCGAGCGACCCTGCTCGGTCAGGCCGACGACGTAGTCACGGCCGTCGAGGCCGTAGTACTCGAGCATCTTCTTGTTGCGAAGATCCTCGGCCAGCTCCTTGGCGATGGGCATGGTGATGCCCATGGCCTCGGCCACGTTGCGGATGGCGACCTCGCGCTCGATGAGCACTCGGCGCATGAAAAGGTCCTCGACGAGCGATGGCGGAACGCCGAGGCCACCGACTTCGATGGGGGCCCGCATCCCGCGATCACTAGACGTCACCTGTTCTGACATGCGGTTACTATCGGCCGACCTCTACGACCGCCTTACCAAAACCGACATTAGTTTTCGCCACTCTTTCATCGATGAAACCGGTGCTGCGTCAGGCGCCGTAGGTTGAAATTTCACCGGACTCGTGGTCGATCACGCGGGGCCACACGTCGATGACCGCCTCCTCGGCCCGACGAGGCTGTCGAGTCGTCGGTGGTCGAACCAGGGCGGTCGGAGCAAACAGGAGGTCGGGCTCGCACCCGAGCCACTCGGCGATCGCCACTCGCCTCCTCGCCACTTGTTCGATCGTGGCACCGACCACGACATCCTCGGTGTCGAGGCCGAAGACGGTGGTGATCTCCCGCACGAGCTGTTCACGGGCCGAAATCGCGCGCAGACCGTAGAGGGCGGACACGACATCGGCATCGGCATCGTCCGCGCCGAGCAGCGCCCGGCCGGCGGCCGCGATGTCGTGGTGGCGGACGACGAGAACCCGGGGCTTGCCGAGGACCGTCGGGATCAACCGACTCTCGACCAGGAAGCACAGCTCGTAGGGCCGCACCACTTTGACCCGGTAGCGGGCCGGCGCCTCGGCCGCGAGATCGGCGGTGAGGTGGGCGACCAGCCCATCGGGGTGGGCGTCGGCCGGTTCGGTCGGGAACAACGGGCTCGGCGGCCCGGCGATGTCGGGATGGCTGGTGAGCCAGTTGCCGACGTCGTAGCCATCGGTGATCAGCGGCGACACGATCAGCACCAGCCGCTCACCCAACGAGTCCGGCTCGGCCGGGGAGGAGGCCGCGGCAAGCGGGTCGGGCCACAGCGATCGGACCCGTTCGAGCAGATCGTCGACCGGGTACGGCACCGCGAAGCTGCCCCATCCGGTGCGCTCGGGCAGCTGCGGTGGGCCCGCGGTCCAGTGTTGTTGCACCTCGGCCCTCACCGCGTCGGCCAGCTGACGATTCCGCTCGCTGCGCTGGCGGGCGACCGCGACCGCGTCGGGAGCGATCGGCGTGGGCGATAGACCGGCAAAGGTCAACACTTCGTCGACCACCCATTGGGGCTCGGCCTCGAAATCCTCGTAGGCCACCTCGAGCAGCGGATCGCCGGTCACCGCGGCGAAATTCCGTACGTGCCGGTCGGCGAGCTGCACCGACCGGGTGCGGGCCCGCACGTTGTCGGTCGTGATGTCGGTGGCGGCTGCGTCGTCGGTGTCGTCGGCGCTGGACTCGTGGTCGCTGCGCCACTGACCGCTGGACGCCGCAATGGCGTACGACGCAGCCTGGGCGAGGAGATCGCGGCGCCGCACGAGCAGGATACGCCGGTTGGGAAAGACGTCGTCGAGAATCCCGAGCTCGCCCAACAGGAACAGTTGCTGCCAGCCGATCTTCACGAACGGCGGTCGGGTTTCCTCGGCGGTGAGGTTGTGGCGTAACGCGCGACAGTACTCGGCGAGGGTTTCGACCTCGAAGGGCCATCGCTCGCGCTGGGCGGTGATGAACTCGGCCAGAAATGCCTCGGGGGCCCAGCCCAGCTGCCCGGTCGAGCGCAGGAGTTCGGCCAGGTAGTTCGAACCCGATCGGTTGGTGAAGCACAACAACAACGCCGGCACCTCGGCATCGGGCGGCGCGATTCCGTCAGCGGCCAAACCGATGGGCCCGGGGAACAACTCGGCGTAGCGCGCCCGCAGATCGTCGATGGCCATCGGTGCGCCGATCCTACTGCGGGGCACCACTCGTTCTGGTCCGCACAGATGGCCTCACAACCCACCGCAGCGGACCAGTTCGGGGGTCGCGGCGCGCAAATCTGCTGTCGGAACCGGCGTTGGGGCCGCTACGATCGACTTCGCCCTTCGGGGCCGGTCTCTCGGGGCCAGGCTCTTCGGGGCCACATCTCTCGGGGATGGTGTAATTGGCAACACAACAGGTTCTGATCCTGTTATTGGGGGTTCAAGTCCTCCTCCCCGAACACAACGCTGCACAAGGCCCCGGCCCGGTGGCGAACGACAATCGAATACCGTCCCGCCCCGTTCGTCTAGTGGCCTAGGACGCCACCCTCTCAAGGTGGTAACACGGGTTCAAATCCCGTACGGGGTACAAAGAAAAGCCCAGGTCAGAGCCACTCTTCGGAGTGGCTCTTCTGCTGCTCCGGCTCGGATGCCAATGAGTTGCCAATGAGTTGCCAATGAACTGTCTCGGCGTTCTGGCACCATCCGAAAGCGGAGGGAGACTGGTGATGAAGGGATTCATGCGGCAGCGGGGTTCGTCTTGGGAGCTTCGGGTCTTCTTGGGCTACGACCCGGTGACCGGCAAGCAGCGCTATGCCAGCCAGACGGTCCGGGGTGGCAAGCGGGATGCGCAGCGGGTGTTGGCGGAGATGGTCACGGAGGCGGAGCGGGGTCTGACCCCTCGCACCGCATCGACGGTCGGCGAGCTGTTGGAGGCGTGGTTCGCGATGGCGGCCGCCGATTTCTCGCCGACCACCGTGAAGGAGACTCGTGGGTTCATGGACCGGTCGCTGCTTCCGGCGTTCGGCGAGCGGAAGCTGGCGAAGCTGAGGGCAGCGGACATCGACGCCTTCTATCAAGAGCTGCGCCTGTCGGGTGGTGTCACCGGGAAGCCCCTCGCACCGTCGACTATTCGACGGATCCATGGCATCTTGCGCCGGGCGCTCGCGCAGGGAGTGAAGTGGGGCTGGATCGGAGTGAACCCGGCTGCTGCAGCGTCGCCGCCGAAGGTGCCGCCGAGCCAGATCGCGCCGCCTGACCCCGAACAGCTGGCCCGCGTGCTGGAGCGCTCTCGTCGGGAGTCGCCGGAGCTGTCGTGTTATGTCCTGT
>JABDJW010000156.1 GCA_013002375.1 Acidimicrobiales bacterium
CATCCACACCGTGACGCCGAGCGAGTCCCGGGCGACCGTGATCTCGTTCGATGCCATGGTCGCCTCCGTGGGCGGCGTCGGCGGCCAGGTCGGCCTCGGCGCCCTCTCCGATGCCCGCTCGTTCAGCGCCGGCTATGTGGTGGGTGGCGCCATCACCGGCCTCGCCCTACCTGCGCTCCTGCTGTTGCGCCGCTTGGGCGGCGCGGCCGATCAGCTTCGCGGCGAGAACGCCGGTGCCGAAACGACCTGCCCGTCGGGCCTACCCCGAGTAACTGGAGTCGAGGCCCAACCCGTGCCTGCACTGGTTGATTGACCGATAGCCTGTATCTCTTGTCTTTCAACGGTTCACAGCGACACCTGTACCGATGGCAGCTCGATGCCCTCGTTCGTTGGCTCGAGGTCGGCCGGCGCGGCGTGATCGAAGCGGTCACCGGATCGGGCAAAACCAACGTGGCCATGGCGGCGATCGCCGACGCCCACCGCCGCGGCCTGTTCGTCATGGTCGTCGTGCCCTCCCGGGTGCTCATCCAGCAGTGGCACGAGCGCCTTACCGAGAACCTGCCCGAGTGCACGATCGGTCGGCTCGGCGACTCCAAGAAGGACAAGCCCAAGGACTGCGACATCCTCATCGCCACCCGCCACTCGGCCGCCACGTACAAGCCGAGCCCGCCGACCGAAGCCGGCGGTTTGTTGGTGGCCGACGAATGCCATGGCTTCGGCGGCGGCACCCTCCGAAAGTCGCTGCGACCCGACTTCCAGGAGCGGCTCGGTCTCACCGCGACGCTCGAACGGTCCGACGATGCCGTCGAACGCATTCTGCTCCCCTACTTCGGCGGCGTCTGTTACCGCTATGACTTCGCGGCCGCGATCCGCGACGGCGTCTGCGCGCAACCCCGAGTGGCCTTCGTGTCGGTGCCCCTGACCGAGGAGGAACGCCACGACTACGTCGCGATCGAGCACCGTTTGGTCGAATCGCGCCGCTCGCTGCGATCGATCCCCGACATGCCTCTCGACGACTTCGGCGCGTTCCTCGCCGCGGTGAGCCACCTGGCCGCGAAGGACGCCGGGCCCAACGGTCGGGCCGCCAACGATTATCTGAAGGCCTTCAGTCAACGGCGCGAGATCGTCAGCAGCAGCACCGCGAAGTACGACGCCCTCGGCTATTTCGGGCCGAGCCTCGAAGACGCCGACGGCGCCCTGATCTTCACCGAGACGGTGCGAGCCGCGAATCATGCGGTCAACCGGCTCGATCCCGACATCGGCATCGAGGTCATCACCGGCGGCACGCCCCGAAAGGAGCGCGAGGAGATCCTGAAGAACCTGCGGCACCGCAACCTCGACGCGGTCGCCGCGCCGCGCGTGCTCGACGAGGGCGTGGACGTGCCCAACGCCAACCTGGGCATCGTGGTCAGCGCAAGCCGGACCCGCCGGCAGATGATCCAGCGCATGGGGCGTATTCTGCGCCGCAAGGAACAAGGCAGTGGCGCCCGATTCGTGATCATCTTCGCCCGCGACACGCTGGAGGATCCCACGACCCGCGAGGATCGCGACGGCTTCCTCGACGAGATGGAGGCGATCTCCGAATCCAGCCAGATCTTCGACGATTCCCAGCTCGACGCACTGAAGGCGTTCCTCGACTATTCGGGGCCCGACGAGGTCATCGAACCGGTCACCGTCGGTCCGCTGCAGGCGGGCAGTACGGACACCGACCCGATCACCTTCGACGAGCCCATCCTCGACGCACTCCATGGCAGTGAGCCCGATGCGTGGTCGGCCGCAACGGCGACCGATCCGGACGAAATCTGGAGCAGGGTCGGTCCCGGCGTTGCCTACGCCCACCTCAGCTACCTGCAATGGACCGAGGTCACCCCGCTGCACAAGGCCATCTGGGCCAAATACGCCGACGAGCCGCCGGTGTCGCCCGAAGAGGTCGAGTACCTCGAGCTCCAGCAGGCCGCTCTCCCCGCGATCAGCAAGGAAAAGCCCAAGAAGAAAACCCTCTCGACCGGCGAGAACCCGGTCGCTCTGGTCGCGGTGGGCAAGGAATGGGTCATGCGCTGCACCGGTTGTGGCGCGACATCGGACCCCACCCCGTACAAGTTCCAGGCGCTCGACCTCACGGTCGAATGCGTGTGCGTCGACGACTAGCCTCAGCGCCCATGACTTCTCCCTCAACGGCAGCCGACCGTCGCGACGGCCGCAAGTACGCAATCGTCACCGGCGGCAACAGTGGCATCGGCCTGGCCACCGCCCAGGGCCTGGCCGCGCAGGACTGTTGCGTCGACATCACCGTTCGTTCGGCCGAGAAGGGCCGGGCCGCGGTGCAGGCGATCAACGCCGCAACCGGCAACAGCCGGGTGGGCTACCGCATCCTCGATCTCGCGTCACTGGCTTCGGTGCGGGACTTCACCGCCCAGGTGGTGTCCGACACCGAGAAACTCGATCTGCTGATCGCCAATGCCGGCGTGGTCACCAGCAAGCGCACCGAGACCGCCGACGGCTTCGAGATGATGTTCGGCGTCAACCATCTCGGACACTTCGTGCTGGTCAATGGGCTGCTCGATGTGGTGAAGGCGGCTGCGCCCTCCCGCATCGTCATCGTTGCATCCGGGGCCCACAAGTTCGCCAAGGACGGTATCCCCTTCGACGATCTCCAAAGTGAACGCTCATTCAGCTCGATGAAGGTCTACGGACAGTCCAAACTGGCCAACATGCTCTTCACCCGCGAGCTGGCCAAGCGTCTCGACGGCACCGGCGTCACCGTGAACTCGGTCCACCCGGGCGCGGTCCGCACCCGGCTGGCCCGCGATGGCGATGCCGGCCTGCTGGGCGATCTCGCCATGCGGGTCGTCAGCCCGTTCTTCCGTTCGCCCGAGAAGGGCGCAGCCACCACGCTCCACGTGGCCACCGAACCCTCGCTGGCCACGACCACCGGCCAGTATTTCGCCAACTCGAAACCCGAAACCACCGCCCCGACCGCGCAGGACGATGCTGCCGCCGAACGGCTGTGGTCCATCAGTGAGGAACTCACCGCTCCATGACAACCGACACCGCTCCCGCCGGCCTCCTCCAGCCGACGCTCGCCGATGCGACGGCCGCCTGCGCGATCGCCCAAGACGTGGTCGACGCGGCGCTTGCGCACCAGCGCGAGGC
>JABDJW010000176.1 GCA_013002375.1 Acidimicrobiales bacterium
GGTCAGGGCGGCCGCGCCGCCCGCCGGCCCGGCGCCGATCACGACGACATCGACAGCGGCGGGAGCGATCACGCCCCGATCGTACCGAGGGGCTCAGCGCTGACCCGAGCCGGCCGGGGGGCCAAACTGGCCGAACTGGTTGGCGCTGCGTGTTTCTTGGGCTCTCAGGGCCAACCAGTTCAGACGGGGCCAGTTCGAGGAGATAGGCGGTGCGTCCTACGCTGGTGCGATGTTGTCGTCGATGCGGGGCCGCCCTGAGCTGCAATTTGCCGCCGCGTTGTTCCGGGCCGCGCCCGGCTATGCGGTGGCGTGGTGGGTGCTGATCATCGCTCGAGGTGTTCTCCCCGCGGTGTCGGCGCTCGCCTTCGGGTGGCTGGTCAGCGCGGTCGAACGCGACACGTCGCTGACCGGGCCCCTGATCCTGGTCGGGGCGGTCTTCACCGTCTTGTTGATCGTGCAGCCGCTGCATCAGGCGGTCAGCGCCAACCTCGGCAGTCGCACCGCCGCGCACCTCTATGACCGGCTGATGGACTTGGCGGTGAAGCCGCAGGGCATCGGCCACCTCGAGACGTCGGCGTTGGTGAACGACATGTCGATGGCCCGTGATTTCGATCTGGGTATCACCGGACCGCCGCTCGCGGTCTCGATGGACTTCATCGCCACCGGTTTGGTCGATCTGGTCGTCGGTATCTCGGCCGCGACGCTGCTGTTCGGTTTCAAGTGGTGGATTCCGCCCGTCATGGTGGCGGCCTGGGGATCGACCCACTGGCTCCTGCGGGAGAGCGGGGTCTGGAAGGACCGCAACACCGATGAGGTCCGCAACGCCCAGCGCCACGCCGACTACTCGTATCGGCTGGCGGTCGATGCCGGTCCGGCCAAGGAGGTGCGCTACTTCGGCGTCGCCGGTTGGGTGATCGATCGCTTCATCGCCACGAGGCGGCACCTCTACGACCTGCAGTACGAGGCGACCCGGCTGCGGGAGAAGTCGGTCCTGCTCTGTCTGGCCGTGGTGCTGGCCGCCAACGGCTTCGTGTTCTGGCTCATCGCCGACGCGGCGGCTGACGGCGCGATCAGCTCGGCTCGGGTCGTCGTGTTCCTGCAGGCCGCGATCGGCGTTTCGGCCATCGCCTTCGGTGGTCTGAACTGGGCCCTCGACGGCTCGGCTGCTCCGGTCGCCGCGTTGCACCGACTCGAAGCGGTCATCGGCGAGCACGACACGATTCGCTCGGTCGACGGGGCCCCGACCCTGACCGGAGCCCCCGACCTCGCCTTCCGCGACGTGCGGTTCACCTATCCGCACGATTCGCGTGAAGTCCTGGCCGGGTTCGATTTGGCGGTGCCGGCCGGTTCGTCGCTGGCGATCGTCGGCCAGAACGGCGCGGGCAAGACCACATTGGCCAAGTTGTTGTGCCGGCTCTACGACCCGACCTCGGGCTCGATCACCGCCAACGACGTCCCGCTCACCGATCTCGACCTCGAGGCGTGGCGCAACGGGCTGACCGCGGTCTTCCAGGATTTCGTGCGCTTCGAGCTCACCTTGCGGCAGAACGTGGCCCCGCTCGGTGCCCCCGACGACGATGTCCGCGCCGCGCTGCTCGATGCCGGCGCCGAGCAATTGGCCGGCGGCGATCTCGACACCGTGTTGTCGAAGGCCTACCCGGGGGGCACCGACCTGTCGGGCGGTCAGTGGCAGCGCGTGGCGCTGGCCCGAACGCTGTGTGCGGTTCGCCAGGGCGCCGGCTTGGTGCTGCTCGACGAGCCGACCGCCCAGCTGGACGTGCGGGGCGAATCGGAGATCTTCGAACGGGTGCTGGCCGCCACCGAAGACGCCACCACCATCTTGATCAGCCACCGCTTCTCCACCGTGCGGCTGGCCGATCGCATTGCCGTGGTCGAGGGCGGCCGGTTGATCGAGCTCGGCAGTCACGACGAACTGATGGCAGCCCATGGCCGATACCAGGAGATGTTCGACCTGCAGGCGTCGCGTTTCGAGGAAGGCATTCCCGAATACGACGAGCGAGGGGAGGAGGTCGTGCATGAAACGCTTTAGGAGCGGCTTCCGGCCCGACGAGCTTCCCAAGGCGTTGCCGTCGCTGTGGCGCACGTTCTCGATCGGCTACCGGGCCGAACCCCGGCTGCTCGTCGTGTCGCTCGGGCTGGCGCTGTTGATGATGCTGCCCGACGCGCTGCTGGCGCTTTGGCTGAAGATCCTGGTCGACGGGTTGGTCGACGACAGCCGCAGCACGGTGATCGCGGCCGCACTGGCCTTGGCTGCGTCGGCCACCGCGACGTGGTACCTCGGCGTGCTGTCGCAGCGGGTGCAGCGCCGATTCCGTGACCGAATCGCGATCGCGCTCGAATCACACGTGGCCCGGCTGCAGGCGTCGGTACCGACCATCGAGCACCACGAGCGGCCCGAGTACCTCGACCGGCTGGCCATGTTGCGCGATCAGGTGTTCACCCTCGATCACCTGTTCATGTCGTTGTTCTCGACGATGGGCTGGATGTTCCGCCTCGTCATCGTCGCCGTCCTGCTGGCCTCGATCCATCCGGTGCTGGCCTTGCTCCTGCTGTGCTCGGTGCCGGCGTTCTATGCCTCGACCTGGCGGCCGGCGGTCGAGCGCGAGGTCGAAGAATCCGTGATCTCCAACACCCGGCTGGCCCGGCACCTGTTCGACCTCGGCACCACCGCGCCGGCCGGCAAAGAGGTGCGGGTCACCAACAGTGGTCAGTGGCTCACCGAGCATCGCCGCGAGGTCTGGGAAGACTGGTACCGACCGGTCGCCCGGGTGCGATGGGGCACGGCGTTCTGGCAGTCAGCGGTGTGGGCGATCTTCGCCGCCGGCTACGTCGGGGCGATCGTGTACGTCACCTCGGTGCTCGATCGCGGGGTCGGCGATGTCGTTCTGGTCGTCGCAGCCGGCACCCAGCTGGCCCGGTACGTCGGCGGCACCGCGGGCGAGATGGGCTTCCTGCGAGGGTTCTGGCTCGATGCCTCCCGGCGGCTCACCTGGCTCGAGTCCTACGCCGAGTCGGTCGAAACGACCGCGACCGCAACTGCGCCCGAGCGGTTGCGGGAGGGCCTTCGCTTCGAGCACGTGTCGTTCCGGTATCCGGGCACCGAGCGGCTGGTGCTCGACGACATCGACCTGTTCCTGCCGGCCGGCTCGGTGGTGGCCGTGGTAGGCGAGAACGGGGCCGGCAAATCCACGTTGATCAAGCTGGTCTCGCGGATGTATGCGCCGACCGCGGGGCGGATCACCGCCGACGGCATCGACATCGGCGAGATGCCGACCGACCAATGGCGGTCGCGCCTGGCCGGCGCCTTTCAGGATTTTGCCCGGTTCGAATTGCACGCCCAACGCACGATCGGGTTGGGCGATCTGCCCCGCCTCGACGAGCGGGCCGCCGCGTCGGAGGCGGTCGGCCGGGCCCACGCCGACGACGTGGTCGAACGGCTGGAGGAGGGGCTCGACACCCAGCTCGGTCCCAGCTGGGACGACGGCGTCGAGGTCAGCTTCGGGCAGTGGCAGAAGCTGGCGCTGGCCCGAGGTTTCATGCGGGATGAGCCCTTGCTGCTGATTCTCGACGAACCGACCGCGGCGCTCGATGCCGAGACCGAGCACGCCCTGTTCGAGGGGTTCGCCGAGGCCGCTCGGGCCCAGTCGGGCGACGGTCACCTGGCCATCCTGGTGTCCCATCGGTTCTCCACCGTGCGAATGGCCGACCTGATCGTCGTGATGGACGGCGCCAAGGTCGTCGAGTTCGGCAGCCACCAGGAACTCATGGCGCTCGGTGGGCAGTACGCCGAACTCTTCGAGATCCAGGCCGCGGCCTACCGCTAACGATTCAACCCGCGACACTCACGACTTCGTCGAAGCCCTGCCGGAGGCAATCGAGGAACACCTCGGCGTCCGGTACTGCGGCGGTGTCGACGTTGATGCCGATGTGCACCTGATCGACGTAGCTGAGCAGGGTGCAGTTCACCGCGGCGCCACTGAGCGGGCCGAACGCATACTGCGACGTCACCGGCACCCCCTCGAGGTACAGGGGAACCGGCACGCCCGGCACGTTGCTGCTCAGGAAGTCGACACCGGTGAGCATCAGGCTGAACATGTTGGTGGTGATGACCTTGGGGAGTCGCCGGAGCACACCGGCCATCGGTTCGACCATCGATTGGCCCGGCTCGTCGCGGGCTTGGCGTACCAGGGACCGCAGGGCCTGCATGTGTTCGATCGGGTCCTCGATGTCGACGGGCACCGGGAACCGGGCGGGGGTGAACTGGTTGCCGGTCTGGTTCTCGGTCTCGCTCGAGCGGGTGTTGATCGGCATGCCCATGCGCAGCTCGCCGACCGGCCGTTCGTGGTGATCGTGGTAGCGGCTGATGCCCCGGCAGATACCGGCCACGAAGGCGTCGTTCAGCTTGCCGCCGGCGGCGCGGGCGGCGGCTTTGAGCTCGGCCAGGTCGATCGTGAGCATGTCGAAGTGCAGGCCGAGCGACCGCTCCTTCATCAGCGGGCTCATCGGTGACAGTGCCGGCTGGAGCAGCCGGCCGGTCGATGCCGCGGTGGCACCGAGCTGGCGGGCGAGGTCGGCGGGGTCGGCCTCGGAGTTGCGGAGGGCGGTCAGCGCCTTGCGGGCGGTGTCGATCTGCTGGCGGGTTTCGTGGGTGATGGCATCGACCACCCGCTCGGATTGGGTCAGGATCCTTGCTTCGGGTTCGGGGGGTAGATCTTCCCGGGGGAGCAGTTTGTCGTCGAGCGAGAACGTCTCGAGGGCCATCTTGATGGCACCGACGCCGTCGGTGATCGCGTGGTGCATCTTGATGATGAAGGCGGCGCCATCGTCCTCCATGCCCTCGACCAGGGTGAACTCCCACAGCGGCCGCGCCCGATCGAAGCCCTGCATGGCGATCGGTTGGGCCAGGTCGAGCACGTCACGCTCGGTGCCGGTGCCGCCGAGGCTCGACCAGCGAAGGTGGAAGGCGAGGTTGAAGTTGGCGTCGAACTCCCAGCGCGGCGGGGCGATCGACATCGGGTTGGCGACGACCCGCTGCCGGAGCCGGGGGATGCGACGGCTGGCTCGGTCGATGCGCCAATAGAGCTGGTCGCGATCGGGGGCTCGCTCGAGGAACACGATCGAGGTGATGGTGCTGCGCAGCATTGGATTGCGCTCGATGACCCACATGAGGTTGTCCGAGTCCGACATCCGGTCTTCGTAGGAAAGATCGACCTCGGGCGGCGGCGCGGCCGCGAGCGGCGTGGGATCGGCGGCCTTCTCGGCCTGCTTCGTCTTGGCCTGCTGTTTCTTGGCCTGCTGTTTCTTGGCCGGCTTCTTCTTGGCCTGGCTCTGCTTGGCCTGGTTTTGGGCGCCC
>JABDJW010000376.1 GCA_013002375.1 Acidimicrobiales bacterium
GGATCGGCTTCACGAAGCGCTCGATCTGCTCGGGGGAACCGTGCATGGCGATCGTGGGCGCGGCCAGCATCATGCCCAACCCGGTCGGTGGGCCGAGCACGTCCTTGGCTGCCATCGCCCGCTGCAGGGCGCGGTTGGCGGTCGTGCTCCAAGCCAGGCCGCCGGCCTCGACCGGCAGCATCGGATGGGAGTACTTCGCATCGGCCAGTCGCTGCCACCATTCGGCCACGGTGATGTCGGGATCCCAGTTGGCGTCGATGCTGGCGTTGGCTTCTGCGGTTATCTCGTCGGTGGTCGGCTCGCTCATGGCAAAAAACTACGACAAACCGACGCCCGCAGCCAATTGTCATCTCCACTGCCAAAAGGGGTCAGACCCCAAAACGCCAAAAGGGGTCAGACCCCAGACCCCCAAACGGGGTCTGACCCCAATGGCGGGAGGGGCGGGTGCGTCAGGTCGTGTAGTCGGCGTTGATCCGTACGTAGCCATCGGTCAGATCGCAGCCATAGACGGTGCAAGATCCGCCGGCAATACCAAGATCGGCAGCGATCAGCACCTCGGGCCCCGCCATGTACCGCTCCAGCGCGGCCAGGCCGGCGTCGTCGACCGAGGCCGGGTAGACCTCTTGCTCGCCGAACCGGATCGTCACCCGATCTTCGTCGATGTCGGTCTCGTCGCTGCACTTGCCGATGGCCATGGCCACCCGACCCCAGTTCGGGTCGGCACCATGCACTGCGGTCTTCACCAACGGCGAATTCACGATTGCCTTGGCCACCAACTTGGCCTGCGCATCATCCCGCGCGCCGGTGACGATTACCACCAGTAGGGTCTCGGCCCCCTCGCCGTCGGCCGCGATCTGGCGGGTCAGGTCCAGGGCGACCGAATCGACCGCAGCTTCGAAGGCCGCCAAGTCGACCGGGCCGGCCCGCCCATTGGCCAGGATGGCCGCGGTGTCGCTCGTGGACGTATCGGTGTCGACGCTGAGGCAGTTGAAGGTGCGGTCGACGACCCGGCGAAAGACGGCATCGAGATCGGCCGGCGCAACCTCGGCGTCGGTGAACAGGAACGTGAGCATCGTGGCCATGTCGGGCTCGATCATGCCGACTCCCTTGGCCACGCCCACCACGCGAGCCTCACTCCCCGCGACGACCGCCTCGGCCACCTTGGGGTGGGTGTCGGTGGTCATCATCGCGGCCGCGACAGCGGTCGCATCGGTTCCGGTCAGAGGCGCGGCGAAACCGTCGAGGTACCGGCGGAGCAGGTCCATCGGGTACTGCCGGCCGATCACCCCGGTCGAGGTCATCACGATGTCATCGGGCCGCGCGCCGAGTGCGGCCGCGACCCGATCGACCACTTCGGCCGCATTGGCTGCGCCCTCGGGCCCGGTCGCGACATTGGCGTTCTTGGCCACCACCACCACGGCCTGGGCCTGCCGATCCGACGTGTTGGCCCGGGAGAGCACCACGCTCGGCCCCGCGAACCGGGACTTCGTGTACACCGCGGCGGCCGGTACCGGCGAGTCGGCGGCCACCACGACGAAATCGGGGCCGTCGGCGCGCAGCCCGATCTGGCCGGTGTGGGCGGCAAAGCCCGGGGGCAGCGAAATGGTCATCGTCGAAGTCTAGAAGCGACGGCCACGACAGCCCTCAGACCGACTGCCGATCGGCGTAGGCGTCGGTCGGGTTTCGCCCGGCCTGCAGATCTTCGAACCGTACCAAGGCGTGGGGCAGTGTGGTGGGGTGGGTGAAGACCCAGAACCGGTCGGTCGCGATGGCATCGAGCACCTCGCGAGCGACGTCGGCCGGCTCGATTCCGACCAACTGGATTCCCTCCCGCAGCGGGGCCATGGCCGCCGGATTGTCCTCGACCGCGGCCGGCGCATTGCGCTCGGATTCGAAGATTCTGGTCTTCACCAGTTCGGGGCAGAGCACGCTCACGCCGACCGGCGTTTCCTCGAGCTCCTTGTAGAGGGCCTCGGACAACCCGACGACCGCATGCTTGCTGGCCATGTAGGCCCCGAGCATGGCGTTGGTGACCAACCCGGCCTCCGAGGCGGTGTTCACGATGTGGCCTTCGCCGGCTTCGACGAGCAGCGGTCCGAAGGTGATCACGCCATGGGCGACGCCCAACACATTGACGTCGAGGAGCCACTTCCATTCCGCGGCCGTGCTCTCGAGCATCGGGCCGGCCGGCGCGACCCCCGCGTTGTTGCACACGATGTGGACCGCCCCGAAGTGCTCGATGGTCTGGTCGGCCAGCCGCTGCACGTCGGCGATGTCGCGCACGTCGCACAACACCCCGAGCACATCGGCGCCGGCCCGTTCGAGTCGGGCCGCTTGCTCGGCCAGGACCGACTCCTCGATATCGGCCATCACCACCTTGGCGCCCTCGGCCACGAATTGTTCGGTCAGGGCCAGGCCGATGCCGCTGGCGCCACCGGTGACGACGGCGACCTTGGCGGTGAGATCGGAAATCATGGCGCCTCCGTCATGATGGTTTGGGCGAACCCGTCGAGCAGTTCGAGGAAGCGAGCCCGGCTACCCACTCCCCCGGTGCCGGGCATGGCGAAGTTCACCGGCACATGCGTGACGCCGACATCGGCCAGCGCGTGGAGCTCGGCCAGAAACTCGTCGGCGACGAACTCGTCGGTGCCGTAGCGCCCGGCGCTCCAGGGCGAAATCACGATCGAGAGCTTCTCGTCGCGGCCGTTCGCGGCCAGCTGCTCGTCGAGGTACTCGAGGCGCTCCCGCAGGTCGGCCACCGTCTCGATCGCCGCAGTTCGAACGAAGCGGGCGAGGTGTTTGGGCGCCCCCATCGGCATCCAGCCCTGACCGATTGCCGCGGCCCGGCGGATCGCCCGCTTCGAGTTGCCGCCGAGATAGATCGGCGGTTGCGTCGCGGGCGCCGGCAGCGCGGTGTTGCCGACCGCGTTGTATCCCGGCCCGCTCGCCACCACGGTCTCGCCGGACCACGCTGCGATCATCTGGGCCAGCGTGTCATCGAGTACGTCGTTGCGATTCTCGAAGTCGGCGCCGAGCGCCTTGAACTCGTCCTCCAAGTAGCCCGCACCGGTGCCCATGCGTACCCGCCCGCCGGATACGGCATCGAGCGTGGCGATGGCCTTGGCGGCCAGAAACGGGTTGCGATAGTTCACGATGTAGAGATTCGTGAGCAGTTCGAGCGAGGTCGTGGCCGCGGCGACGACGGCCAACGCGACCGTCGGTTCGAGCGCATGGTGGCCGCCTTTGGCCAAGAAGGCGTCGGGCGGCATCGGGTGATCGGTGACGAACACGCCCGCGTACCCGAGCCGTTCCGCCGCCTGGGCCATCTCGACAATGGCCGGACCCGACGTGAACTCATCACCGTGTTCGACCTCGTCGGTCGGAAGGCCGATCAGGAACTTCATGGGCCGTAGCTGACCACAGCCGGCCGCCGGCGCCCAAACCTGGGCCCGGGGGCGAGGCCGACCGGGAGAACCGAGGCCCCGTCGGCCACACTGGAAACATGACGCCTGCCGTCGACCAGTTGACCTCCGCCGGGGTTGCCTTCGAGACCGTGGCTTACGACCACGACCCCGACGCCGACTCCTATGGCGATGAGGCCGCGGCCAAGCTCGGGCTCGATCCGGACGAGGTGTTCAAGACGCTGATGGCCGAGGTCGGCAATGAGCTCGTCGTGGCCATCGTGCCCACTTCGGCCCGCCTCGACCTGAAAGCCCTGGCCCGCGCCGCCGGGACGAAGAAAGCCACGATGGCCGACCCCGGCGATGCCGAACGCTCGACCGGCTATGTGGTGGGCGGCATGAGCCCGTTCGGCCAGCATCAGTCGCGGGCGACCTATCTCGACGAGACCGCGTTGGCGTTCGACGAGATCAACGTCAGCGGCGGCCGTCGCGGCCTCGAACTCCGCCTTGCCCCCGATGACCTGGTTGCGGTTCTGGATGCCGTGGTAGCGCCGATCGCTGCGTTCTAGGTAACCGCCGCCGATCGAGAACCGGTCATCTCGACGGGAGAACAGCCGATAGATCGCGGTGTCTCCACTTCGGCATCTGATCGGCGCCGGCCTGGCCATCGTGGCCGTGTCGTGCGCGTCGCTGCCTCCCGAATACGGCTCGGAGGCCGGGCCGCCGACGCCCGTGACGGCCGAGCCCGGACCCGCCATCAACGACGTCGTACTGACCAAGGTACCGACGGCAATCGATGAAGCTGCGATACCCGATCCCGGGGAAGTGGCCCGGGAGGTCGGGGCCACCGAGCAGGAGACGTTCTGCGACTACCTCCACTCGACCGCTCTGATGGTGGTCCCGGGTGAAAGCGGGCCGGTGGAACGAGTCGCCGCACTCTCCGCGCTGGCCTCGGTCGCCCCCGAAGCCGACCAGCAGTTCTTCCGCGACGTCGCGCTGCTGCACCAACGCCTGGCCGAGAACTCCGACGATCTCCTGGCTGCGGCGCAGCTGAACCAGGTGCTGCGGGCCGGCACGTTCACGGTCGCGAACTTCCAGAACCTGTGCGGGATCGACATCGTGTCGCAGTTCGACATGGCACCGCCGGAGATCGAGGAGCCCGCATTCCAGATCGACCTGGGATCGGGCTGACGACGGACCGAGTCGCTACCGACCGAGGTTCGGATCGGCCTGACGGGCACGCGACCGAACGGTGAAGACCGAGTCGCCCGACAAGACGCCACCCCGGCCGAAGAGCCGGCCGAACTGCCAGTTCGACAGGCCGAGCTCCGGACGATCGAGCGCGTACTGGCCGTCGACCCAACGGGTGAACCCATCGCCGACGAACGGGGCGTCGACGGTGTCGTAGAAGCGCTGCTGTCTCGCGTCGTCCGCGTCGATCAGGCTGGCCACAAACCGGGGCGAGGTGGCGTTGAACAACGCGACCGCCTGATCGACCGACTCGACGATGGTCAACGTGACCTCGGGAGACTGTTCCCACTCCCACTCG
>JABDJW010000200.1 GCA_013002375.1 Acidimicrobiales bacterium
GCGCCAGTTCGACACCGCGATCGACGACCGTGGCGACCAACCGGTCGTCGTGGTCGGCGGCTCGGCCGGCTCAGCAACCTTCGAGGTCGTCCGTCGCTTCACCGAGCCGATCGCCGAGGTTGCGGCCGGGTCGACCACGGCCGGCATGCCGGGCACGATCGTGGCCGTACCGGTCGCGGTCGGCGATGCCGTCGGCCCCGGTACACCCCTGGTGGTCATGGAGGCGATGAAGATGGAGCTGGTCGTCGAAGCCGTCGTCGATGGGGTCGTCACCGCGGTGCCGGTTGCGGTCGGTGACGCGGTCGAGGCCGGTCAGGTCCTCGTGGTGATCGAAGCCGACGAGATCAGCGAGGGGTGATCCGTGCAGGCTGATGCCGTGGTGATCGGCGCCGGTGTCATCGGCTCGTGTGTGGCCCTCGAACTCTCGCGTCGGGGTGTGAACGTCGTCTGCGTCGACAAGCACGCGGCGGCGGGCTACGGCTCGACCAGCAGCAGCAGCGCGGTGATCCGCTTTCACTACTCGACCGAGGCCGGCGTCGCGATGTCGGTCGAGGGGGCCCGGTACTGGCTCGATTGGCCCGCCCACATCGGCATCGAACAGCCGGCTCTCGCCGAGTTCGTCCGGGTGCCGATGCTGGCCATGAAGACCCCGGAGAAGCCGTGGACCGAGCTGATGGAACGCCTCGAACGTATGGGTATGCCCTTCGAGGATCTCACCCAAGCCCAGCTGGTCGATCGCTTCCCGGCGATGGACTTTCGCAGGTTCGGCCCGCCCGCCCGCCTCGACGACACCGACGCTGCGTTCTGGGGCGAGCCGACCGCCGAGCACGATGGCGCGGTGATCATGACCGAAGCGGGGTACATCACCGACCCTTCGCTGGCGGCCCAGAATGCGGCGAATGCGGCTGCTGCGGCCGGATGTACGTTCGTGTTCCGCCGGTCGGTCATCGCCATCGATCGAGCCGATGATCGGGTGGCCGGCGTCACCCTCGACGACGGCAGTGCGATTGCCGCCCCGGTCGTGGTCAACGTGGCCGGGCCGCATTCGAGCGTCATCAACGCCATGGCCGGCGTGACGGCCGACATGAGCATGCCCACCCGCCCGATGCGGCGCGAGGTGTTCGTCGTGCCGGCGCCGCGCGGCGTCGATTTCGAGGCCGACGGCGCCATGATCGGCGATCTCGACGTCGGCACCTATTTCCGGCCCGAGCGCGGCAACAACGTGCTGATCGGCAGCCAGGAACCGGACTGCGACGAGCTCGAATGGGTCGACGATCCCGATCACTACGACGAATCGCTCGACGAGGACGAGTACCAGCTGCTCGTGTTGCGGACGGCGCGGCGGGTTCGGGAGTTGGGGGTACCGCCGACCAAGCGGGGTCTGGTGTCGCTCTACGACGCCACCGAGGACTGGACTCCCATCTACGACCGGTCGCTGCTCGATGGCTTCTACCTGGCGTGCGGCACCTCGGGCAACCAGTTCAAGAACGCGCCGATCGCCGGCCACTGCATGGCCGAACTCATCACCGCGGTCGAGGATGGCCACGACCACGATGCCGAACCGCTGGTCGTCACCGGCAAGTACAGCGGCGTGCAGATCGACCTGGGCACGTTCCGGCGCCGGCGGGTACTGACCGCGGATTCGGCCAGCACCGTGCAGGGCTGATCGAGCGCCGCCAGGGCTGACCGCTAGATCGTGTTGAACCCGGGGATGAAATGGCCGGCGGTGGCGCCGCCATCGATCGGAATGTCGATGCCGGTCACGTGGCTCGAGGCGTCCGAGGTCAGGTAGAGCACCGCGTTGGCAATCGACTGAATCGGTACGCCGCCGGGGATGGCCCGGTTCTCGAGGTAGT
Source organism: Acidimicrobiales bacterium (assembly GCA_013002375.1). Lineage (GTDB taxonomy): Bacteria > Actinomycetota > Acidimicrobiia > Acidimicrobiales > SHLQ01 > JABDJW01. The sequence continues at coordinate 1,857 of JABDJW010000200.1, forward strand.
CCTCGGTCTGCTGCAGGAACTCCGTCATCTGCTCGAACCACGGGGCGAACATCGTCGCATTGCCGCTCGCCGGGCAGACGGTGTTCACCCGAATGCCGGATCGCCCGAGTTCGAGCGCGGTGGCCCGGGCCAGTCCCCGCAGGGCCCACTTCGACGCGGTGTAGGCGCTCAAGGCGTTCAACCCGACCAACCCGTCGATCGACGCGACGTGCACGATCGACCCACGGCCCGCGTCCTTCATCGGCCCGGCCACGGCCTTGGTGCCGAGGAATGGTCCGGTGGTGTTGACGTCCTGCACCGCTCGAAAGGTGTCGGCCGGCGTCGACTCGAGGGTGCCGACGTGCAGTATCGCCGCGTTGTTGACGAGCACATCGATCCGGCCGTAGTCCGCCATGATGGCCTGGACCAGATTGGTCCAGTTGGCCTCGTCGGTGACGTCGAGGTGATGGAAGCGGGCCTGCGGGCCCAGTTCGGCCACCGTGCCCTCGCCCGCGTCGTCGCGAATGTCGGCACACACCACCATTGCCCCCGCGTCGACGAGCGTGCGGGCGATCGTGGCGCCGACGCCTCGGGCCGCGCCGGTGACGATGGCGACCTGGTCTTCGAGCGTGATCATTGGGATGCCCCTTTCAGCGGCCTCCCCGAACCCTAACCTCGGGGACTCAGCGCCGATCGGCCGGCGCGAAGAAGGGGAGCGTGATCGAGTCCGCAACGGGATGGAATTCGACCTGGACCCGCAGGCCGTCGCCGATCCGTTCGAGCTCGGCGGGGTCGATCCCGACCAGGGCCGACACCATGTCGTAGCCCTCGTCGAGCCGCACGATGCACGGGGCATAGGGGGCGACGAACGCGGCCAGTGGCGGCCGGCCGACGATGGTCCAGGAGTACACGGCCCCCCGGCCGGTTCCGGCCGTCCACTCGAGCGAGCGGCCGCGGCACCGGTGACAGGCGTGGGCCGGACCGAAGCTTGCCGCGCCGCAATCGGTGCAGCGTTGGTAGCGAAGCTCGCCGATGGCACAACCGTCCCAATACGGCTTCGACAAGGGCGTCGGTTGCGGCACGGGAACGCCGGTGAGGTTCGGTTCGAGGATCATGGCCGCTCGGATCCCACGAGCATGACATCGGTGAACAGGGCGCCCGAGCCGCCGTTGCTGCACATCGCGATCTCGGCCCCGTCGACCTGCATCGACGGGCACGTGCCCCGCACCTGTTCGACCCCGCGGACCACCCGTTGCAGCATCTGCGCGCTGATGCCGGCGTGACTGAACGACATCGTGCCACCGTCGGTCGTGACCGGGTAGCGACCGCCCGGGCCGATCGCGCCGCTCTCGACGAAGGGGCCGCCCTCGCCGTCGGGGCAGAAGCCATAGGCCTCGAATTGGCGGATGATCTCGAACGAGAACGGATCGTAGAACTCACAAACGTCGACGTCGTCGGGGCCGAGACCGCTCTGGCCGAAGCAGATCTCGGCCGCTCGGCGCCCCACATACCCGGCCGGGTAGCCGTCGCGGTGCGTGCGGTCGAACGACGGGGCCTGGGTGTAGGCCGGCCCGTGGGCGTCGCTGGCACCACCATGGATGTAGGCCGGAGCTGCGGCCAGATCGGCGACGCGATCGGCGTGGGCCAGCAACAGTGCAGTGCCGCCCTCCGAGGTGGTGGCGCAGTCGAGCAGGTGAAAGGGGTCGGCGACGAGCCGAGACGCCCGGATGTCGGCAGTCGTGAATGGGCCGCGGTCGTAGTAGACGGCCGCCGGGTTGGCATGCCCGTTGTTGCGTATGGTGGCGGCGACGGTGGCGAGCTGCTCGGGTGTGGTGCCGAAGTCGAGCATGTGGCGTCGGGCCATCAGGGCCATCTCGGCCGCCGTGAACAGGCCGTACGGCGCGGTGAGTTCGTTGGGCGGGCGGGTCCAGACCGCGGCCGACCCATCGGTGCTCAACAGCTCGGCTCCCGCCGCCGTCACCGCGACCACCGACGCCTGGCCGGCCGCGATGGCCTGCGCGGCGTGCAGCACGGCGGGAATGCCCAGGCTGGAGTTCAGTCGCATGGCGGGTCCGAGCCCGAGTTCGTAGATCAGCTCGCCGACCTGCATGCCGACCACTCCGTCGATCTCGGCCGGGGCCACGCCCGCATCGGCGCACGCCCCCAGCACCGCTTCGGTGCAGAGATCGCCAACCGTTCGGCCGGGCAATCGTCGGGCCTGTTCGGTGTTGTAGACGCCGGCGATCACCACGTCGCGGTACGGGGGTGGTGTCCGAGGCATGGGGTGTGTTGTAGCAGGCCGATTGCCCGCCCTTGTGCCACAAACCACGTCGATCTCCGAACCAGTCGGACGGTCAGTGGCACAACGGTGGGCAAATCGGATGGGTGCGCTCGGCCGAGTGAGTTCGAAGCGCAGCGCTCGCGCCCCCTAGGTTGTGCGCCGATGACGACCGATTCGAGTTCCGGGGCCCTGGCGATTGGCATCGTCACCGCGGACGCCGAAACGCTGCGCGAGTTCTATGTCGACGGTCTGGGATTCTCACCGATCGACGTGCTCGAGTTCCCCCAGGGAGCGGTGCATCGATTGGCCCGGGGCGCCGCCGAGCTCAAGCTCTACCAACCGGCTGAAGCCCCCGCGCCCAAGACGCGAACGGAGCCGTGGCAGAGCGTGGCCGGCATCGGCTATGCCGCGCTACGGACCGACGATGTCGCCGCCGACTACGAGCGAGCGGTGGCCCACGGGGCCGAGACGATCATCGAGCCGATCGAGCATCGGCCCGACGCTCGGATGGCCCTGATCCGCGACCCCGAACACAACGTGTGGGAGCTACTCCAAGAAGCGCGCCGACCTCCGAGGGAGGGCTGACATGGCGAACGATCGGGCCTACATCCACGAGTTCATCGACATTCGAGGCACCCACCGGGCTGACTACATGCACCACATGACGGCCAACTGGAGCCCGAACGCCCAAGAGGACCGGAACCAGAAGTGCTTCGGTGTCTGGGCGGTGCTGGGCAGCACCGGGGCGTGGCCGCAGGTGTGCAACATCTGGGAGGAACCCGGGCTCGAGGGGCTGGCCCGGTCATTCGGCAACGAAGCGGTCGGCCCCGGTTTGCAGGATGCCAAGCTGGCCAAGTGGTGGGAGGAAGCGAGCAAGTTTCGCCGAGGCGGATTCGACCGCATCCTGCTGCCCGCACCCTGGATGCCCACCATCGACGAATCGCTGGCCGAGGGAATCCGAGCCGAGGTCTTCGCCCACGAGACCTTGAAGTGCGAGCCGGGCCGGGCCCACGAGTTGCTTGACCATGCTCGCGATCAGGCCGCGCCGGCCTACATGTCGTTCGGGTACCGCCTGGTTGGCGCGTGGACGACGGCCATGCGCGACGACGACGAGGCCATCCTGCTCTGGGCCATCGAGGACTACGCCGCGTGGGCCGCGGCCGAAAAGGCCCAGGACAACCACCCCGGCATCGGCCGCTGGCGCTCGGGGGCCCGGGAGGTCTTGACCGACTGGCACCGGATTCTGCTCGCCGCGGCGCCGTTGTGTCCGTTCCGCACCGGTCGCCAGCCCGAACGCAGCGACCGCACCCATTGGGAGGAGTCGTGATGACCGAGGGACCTCTGGCCGGCCGGCGGGTGCTCGTGGTGGGCGCATCGTCGGGCATCGGCGCCGCCCTGGCCAAGGCGGTGGTGATGGCCGGCGGCGACGTGTGCGTGTCGGCCCGCCGGGCCGAGAAGCTCCAGGCCGTCATCGACGGCATCGGGGCGGGGCACGCCGTGCCCGGCGATGCCACCAGTCCCGACGATGCCCGCCGGGTGGCCGCGGCGGCCGCCGAAGCCATGGGCGGGCTGGATCTCATGGTGTATGTCGCCGGCTACGGCGTGCTGCAGCCGCAGGTCGAGACCGACCCCGAGGTGTGGGGAAAGCTCTTCGCGGTGAACGTCTTCGGTGCCAACCTGGCGGCGGCGGCGGCCCTGAACCACATGGATCGCGATGGCGTGTGTGCGTTCGTGTCGTCACGCACGGTCGAGGACGCCAACGCGTTGTTCGGTTCGTACTCGGCCAGCAAGGCCGCGCTCGATCAGTGCATCCGCACGTGGCGGGTCGAGCATCCCGATCGCCGGTTCGTTCGCATCGTCATGGGCAACTGCCAACCGACCGACTTCGCCGAACACATGGGCTACGAACTACTGGGCGATGCGCTCCATGCCTGGGCCGAGCAAGCCATCCCGGGCGGCATGATGCATGTCGACGATGTTGGCGAAGCGCTGGCCCGGTCGCTCGCGGTCGTGCTCGACCACCCCGATATCGACGCGTCCGAACTGAAGCTGGACGCGCGGCGCGACTAGTGGGGGGACATCTTGCCCGAGGTGCTGCGGTGCAGCGCCTCGGCGTGAGGGTTGAGATCGATCAAGTGGGCGTCGATGCCCCGTGAAGCGAACTTGGCGACCACCTGGTCGAGCGCCGCGACGGCCGACGTATCCCAGATACGGGCGTTGTTGAGGCAGATTTCGACCCGTCCGACCTCGACCGAGTCGTAGTCGAACGAATCGATCAGGTCGCTGGTCGAGGCGAAGAAGAGCTCGCCCGAGACGGCGTAGAGCCGCTCGACGTTGTCGGGATCGACCACGCTGGTGACCTTGACGAGATCCGACACGTGGCGGGTGAAGAAGATGGCCGAGAGCATCACGCCGGCCACCACGCCGTAGGCCAGGTTGTGGGTGATGACCACGATGGCGACGGTGACGACCATGACGATCGTCTCGGTCCGGGGACTGAGCCGCAGGGTCGGCAGCGTGATGCTGTTCCAGTTGAACGTGCCGATCGACACCATGATCATCACCGCGACCAGTGCCGCCATCGGGATCTGGGCGACCAGATCGCCGAGGCCCAGAATGAGGATGAGCAAGAAGACGCCCGACGCCAGCGTCGAGAGCCGGGTGCGTCCGCCCGACCGGTGGTTGATCATCGACTGGCCGATCATGGCGCAGCCGGCCATGCCGCCGAAGAACCCGGTGAACACGTTGGCGATGCCCTGGCCGCGCGACTCGCGGTTCTTGTCCGAGGGTGTGTCGGTCATGTCGTCGAGCAACTGGGCGGTCAGCAGCGATTCCAGAAGCCCGACAAAGGCCAGGGTGATCGCGTAGGGCAGGACGATGCTGAGCGTCTCGAAGGTGAAGGGAACGTCGGGCAGGCTCAGGAAGGGCAGCGCGGAGGGCAGTTCGCCCATGTCGCCGACGGTGGGCAGGGCGAGATCGAAGCTGAGGGCCGAGCCGGCCAGCACCACGATCGCCACGAGGGGACTGGGGATGGCCCTGAGCCCG
>JABDJW010000258.1 GCA_013002375.1 Acidimicrobiales bacterium
CCACCAGGGGGATGCCCTTGTAGGCCGGGCCGAACAGCACGTCGATGTCGGTGCCGAGGTTGTCCTCGATCGCGGCGGCATAGAACTGGCCGAGCCGGTGCATCTGGCTGCCGGTTCGATAGAGCCCGGTGTTGACGAAGTACGGGGTGGTGCGGCCGCTCTTGGTCACGAACTCGCCGAAGGCCAGCACCCCGGCGTCGAGCATGAAGTCGATGAATTCTTCCTGGTAGGTCTCCACGCAGGCAGAACCTACTCGCTTTACCGAACCCCCGATTCTGCCGATAACCTGAGCATCGACCCGTTCTGGAATGTGACGGCCGGGTCCTGTGCAAATGAGGTCCGTGAACCGAGTCAGGGCCGGGAGGCAGCAGCTCTCAGCGGAGCCCTCGTTGTGCCGCAGATCACCTGGCCGTCACTTTCGAGAACGGGTCCTGTGCTTACCGCCGAGCTCGCGTCCTCTGCGAACTGGTTGGAAAAATCGACACCATCGCGTGGGATTTCCAACCAGTTCGGTTCAGTTCGGTGCTAGAGGCACGCCTGGACGGCGTCGTTGAGGCCGATGGTGCGGGGGTCGCCGGCCAGGCCGGCGGACATCTGGTTCATCACGTAGCCATAGCCCACGCCGAGCTCGGGGTTGGCGTAACCCAACGATCCGCCCGCGCCGGCATGGCCGTACGAGCCGTCCTGAATCAGCGGCACGAGTTCGCCGTGCAGCATCATCCCCTGACCGAAGCGGGATTCCATCACCAGGCAGCCGTCCGGGCCGCGCACCTGCTCGGCCCGCATGGCATCCATCGTGTCGGTGTTCAGCAGGCGCACGCCGTCGACGTCGCCGATCGTGGCCGCGTACATGCGGGCCAGCGACGCCGCGGTGGTGATGCCGTTCGCGGCCGGCATCTGCGTGGCGTGGACCTCGCGGGTGTTGAACGGGTTGTCGCCCTCGAGCGCGTTGATCGTGCCATCCAGGGTCAAGGCTCGGTTGCCGTTGGTACCGGGGCCCATGACCTGAATCATGAGCTGGAGTTCCTCGGCGGTCATGTCGGTCGGAGGGGGCGCGGCGATCAGCGGCGCGACGCGGGGCTCTTCCGATTCGGGCAGGCCGATCCAGAAGTCGAGGCCGAGGGGCCCGGCGACCTCCTCGGCGAAGTAAGTGCCGATGTCGCGGCCGTCGACCCGGCGGACGAGTTCGCCGGCCAGCCAGCCGTAGGTCAGAGCGTGGTAGCCGTGGTTCGTGCCCGGCTCCCACAGCGGCGCCTGGGCGGCGAGCGCTTCGACGATCGGGGTGACGGCCAGGACGTCGTCGAACGAGGGCGGGTTGTCGACGGTGAACAGCCCGGCCTGGTGGCTCATCATCTGGCTGACGGTGACGGCTCCTTTGCCGCCGGCGGCGAACTCGGGCCAATGGTCGGCGACGAGGTCGTCGTAGCGGAGCTTGCCGGCCTGGACGAGTTGGGCGATGCAGATCGCGGCGGCGCCTTTGGTGGTCGAGAACACCAGCTGCAGGGTGTCGTGGTCGTAGGCCCGGCCGTCGGCGGTGTCGGCCACGCCGGCGGCGATGTCGACTCGTTTCTGGCCGTCGACGTACAGACAGAAGCCGGCCCCGACCTCACCGTGCTCGACGAAGTTGGCGGCGAAGGCGTCGGCGACGGCGCTGAACCCGTCGTCGACCTGGCCCTGGATCTCGATGCTGCTCATGGCGCCCAGCATGGCCCGGCCGGACAGTCGGCGCCAGACCACGAAGCTGACATCTCCAGGTCGCCGGTAGCGATGGCTGTGAAGGTGGCGACCCCAGCTGCAAGACTCGAGACCGAGATGAGCGATTCGGATCCCGAGGGCACAGTTCAAGAGGCGGAGCCAGGCCAACCGGCCGAGTCCGGTCAGGACGCCGAAGCCGGCGATGTACGGGCCTCGCTCGACGATGCGGCCAGCAGCGTGTGGTCTCGGATCTTCTACCCGCGCGACTGGCTGCGACTGGTTCGCGAGCACGTCGGAGGCGTCGCCCAGGTCGCCCTCGCCGTTTTGATCCCGGCCTACCTGGCCTCGTGGATGCTCGGCGAGGCGATCGATCGGGCGATGGAATCGGACAAGGACCGCGAGTCATTGATCGACCGGCTCACCACCATCGATGAATGGGCCGACCGGCTGCGCGGCGTCGCGCTGACTGTCCTCGTTATCGCCGCGGTGGTCTACGCCATCGTCTGGACGGTCGACCGCAACCGGCGCGCGGCCACCTAGGCAACCCGAGCGGGCCTGACCCTCGCTAGGCTCGGCAGCCAATGGAGTACCAAGCGCTGTACCGCCGCTACCGCCCGGCCACCTTCGCCCAGGTGCGCGGCCAAGAACATGTGGTGAAGGCGCTGCAGAATGCGGTCCGCGAAGGTCGGGTCGGCCATGCCTATTTGTTGAGCGGGCCCCGAGGCACCGGCAAGACCACGCTGGCCCGGCTGTTGGCCAAGGTGCTCAACTGCCCGAACGCCGCCGACGGCGAGCCCTGCGACAACTGCGAATCGTGTGCATCGATCGATGCCGGCACGTCGTTCGATCTCCACGAGCTCGACGCGGCCTCCAACAACAAGGTCGAGGACATCCGCGACCTGATCAGCAAGGTCAACTTGGGCACACCGGGCCGCCAGAAGGTGTACCTCCTCGACGAAGTGCACATGCTCACCTCGGGGGCCGAGAACGCGTTGCTGAAGACGCTCGAGGAGCCTCCCGGTCACGTCGTTTTCGTAATGGCCACCACCGAGCCCCACAAAGTCGTGCCCACCATCCGCAGCCGCACCCAGCATCTCGAACTCACGCTGTTGCCGGCCGCAACGATCGCCGAACACGTGCGCTGGGTCGCCGCCGATGCCGGGCTCGAACTCACCGACGACATGCTCGAGTACGTCGTCGAACGGGGCGGCGGTTCTGCTCGCGACACGCTGTCGGCCCTCGATCAGGTGATCTCCGCCGGCGGGATCACCGATCGCGACACCTCCACGACCGAACTGCTCGAAGCGCTGGCCCGATCCGATGCCGGCCAGGCGCTCGCCGGTATCGCGGGCGCCACCGAACGGGGCATCGACCCGCGCACGGTCGGCGAATCGCTCATCGCCGCACTGCGCGATGTCTTCCTGCTTTCCATGGGATCGTCGCTCGGTTACGCCAGCGCGTCGCAGAAGGAGCGGGCTGCTGCGTTCGTCGAACGGCTCAGCCCACCGCAGATCACGCGGGCGCTCGACATCGTCGGCACCGCATTGGTCGACATGCGCCGAGCTCCCGATCCCCGCATCGATCTCGAAGTGGCCCTCGTGAAGATCACCCGGGTCGAAGCCGACACCTCGGTCGATGCGCTGGCCCAACGGATCGCCGCGCTCGAACGGACGATCGCGGCCGGTGGGCCGGTTCCGGCCTCGGCACCTGCGGCCTCTGCGGCGCAGAGTCCTCCTGCGTCCAGCCCCGCGCCGGTCTCCGAAGCTGCGGCCGCACTCGCGGCACCGCCCCGATCCGAAGGGCGGTCGCCGGCCGATCAGGCTCGGGCCGAACTGCGCAACAAGCGCGACGGCTCGAGCGGCCCCGCACCACCGCCGGTGCCGAAGGCCGCGCCCGCCGCGCCACCGCCGCCCGCTCCAGATTCACCAGACGCCGAATCCCAAGCCTCCGAGATGCCAGCCCCCGAACCGACCGCGTCCGAGCCGGTGGTGTCAGAGGCCGAGGCTCCGGAGGTCGCGGCCCCAGAACCGGCGACTCCAGAACCGGCGACTCCAGATCCGGTCGCGCCCGAACCGGCCGCCGTGCCGCCGAGCGGTGCCGTCGATGCTGCCATGCTGCAGGCCGGCTGGGACACGATCAAGGTCTCGCTGTCGAACAAGGCCCGAGCCCGCTTCGCCAGCGGCTCGTTCACCGCCATCTCGGGCACCGAGGTCACGTACTCGCTCCCCAACGAACACCACCGCAAGAAGTGCGAGGAGCTCCGCAGCGAGTTCGAGCAAGCGGTCTCGGCCTACACCACCACGCCGATGACCGTCCTGCTCGTCACCGGCG
>JABDJW010000269.1 GCA_013002375.1 Acidimicrobiales bacterium
ATGTTCAGCCTCGGTCTATGGCAGCTCGATCGCCTGGGGGAGCGACGAGACCGCAACCGGGAGATCGCGGTCGCGATCGAAGAACCCGTGCGCCCCTTCGCCGACGTTGTCGCCGGGTCGAACTCGCGTTACGCCCGGGTCACGATCAGCGGCACGTATCGACCAGACGGCGAAGCGCTGGTCGGCAATCGGACGCTCGATGGTGCTCCGGGGTTCTGGGTCCTCGGCGTGCTCGACACCGAGGCCGGCCCGGTTGCCGTCCTGCGAGGCTTTGCGAACCGGTCCCTCGTGTTGAACGACAGCATTCCGCCTCCGCCGCCCGGTGAACAGACGATTGCCGGCTACGTGGAATACCGTGTCGACGGCGTGGCCCGGCAGAACGAGTGGTTGGAGCTCAACCGGCCCGACACCCGGGCGCTGGCAGAGGCGTTGGGGCTCGAACTGCCCGACGAGTTCGTCGTGGCCGATGTTTCCACCGGGGGTCTCGTCGCGGTCGAGCGACCGCCCATCGGCGACGGCCCGCATCTGAGTTACGCCGTGCAGTGGTTCATCTTCGCCACCATCGCCGGGGTGGGCTACATCGTGCTGTTGCGCCGGATGGCCCAAACCGGCGGTGGCACCAGGGAGCAAAGCGATAGTCTGCGGCCGTGACCTTTGCATCGGAGACCGAGACCCTGTTGTTACTGGCCCTCCGGCTGAAGAGCTTTGCACCGACCGAAGCGATCGCCGAAGTCTTCGGCACCGACCTCGCCGAGACCGAGACCAAGCTGGCCGGCCTGGCCGAACGCGACCTGGCCAAGTTCCGCGACGGCCGCATGTCGGGGTGGTCGCTGACGCCCGAAGGTCGGGCCGAGGGCGAGCGGCAGCTCGCAGCCGAACTCGATCGCTCGGGTCAACGCGACGCCGTGCAAGCGGTATACGAACGGTTCTTGGGCCTGAACCAGGGTTTCCTCGAGCTTTGCACCCGCTGGCAGGTGATCGATGCCGACGCCGGTGTGTTGAACGATCACACCGACGCCGAGTACGACCAGGCGATCATCGACGAGCTGGCCACGACCGATCACGAGATCCAGGCGATCTGCGCCGACCTGTCGGCCGCGCTGGCCCGGTTCTCGTCGCTCGGCCCCCGATTCGCCGGTGCCCTGGCCCGCGTCCAGGCCGGCGAGCTCGAGTACCTCACCAAACCCATGATCGACTCGTACCACACCGTCTGGTTCGATCTTCACGAATCACTCCTGGCCACGCTCGGCATCGACCGAGCGTCCGAGCAGGCCTAACCGTCCAGAACCGACAAGCCAGAACCGATAAGCCAGAACCGACAAGAACGACGAGAACAGAAAGCGAGCAGCCACGATGGCATCCTTTGGTCGAGTACTCACCGCCATGGTCACGCCCTTCGACGACGCCGACGCGCTCGATCTGGACAAGGCCCAGGAACTGGCCGCGTGGCTGGTCGAGAACGGCAATGACGGACTGGTGATCGCAGGCACGACCGGCGAATCGGCCACGCTGACCCACGCCGAGCAGGGTGAGCTCATCAAGGCGGTGGTCGACGCCGTGGACGTGCCGGTGGTCGCCGGCGCGGGCAGCAACGACACGCGCGCCGCGCTCGACCTCACCGAGAAGGCGACCGCGGCCGGCGCTTCGGCGATCCTGACGGTCACGCCCTACTACAACCGCCCATCGCAGGATGGTCTCGACCGTCACTTCCGGGCCGTCGCCGGGGCCACCGATCTGCCGGTGATCTTGTACGACATCCCGGTGCGAAGTGGCCGCAAGATCGACACCTCGACCATCCTCAAGTTGGCCCATGATGTCGACAACATCGTTGGGGTGAAGGACGCAGCCGGTGACGTGGCCGAGACGGCGGCGTTGATCGCAGCCGCACCCGACCACTTCGCGGTCTACAGCGGGGAAGACAAATTGACCCTTCCGCTCCTCGCGGTCGGTGCGGTCGGCGTGATCGGCGTGGCCAGCCACTGGGCCGGTCGCGAAATGGGCGCGATGATCGATGCCTTCTTCAGCGGCGATGTTTCCAAGGCCACCGAACTCAACCAGCGGCTGCTGGCCTCGTGGGATTTCGAGAGTGGCGACCTCACCCCCAACCCGATCCCGAGCAAAGCCATGCTGAAAGTCCTCGGCATGGCGGTGGGGGAGTGCCGGCCGCCGATGGGACCAGAGCCGGAAGGACTGCAAGACGCAGCCCGCCGTATCATCGCCACCCTCGGTCGGAACGGCTGACCGATGGCCCCACCGGTACACATCACGTTTCTCGGTGGGCTCGGTGAGATCGGTCGCAACTGTGCTGTCCTCGAGTTGGAAGGGCGGATGGTCGTGCTCGATTGCGGCCAGATGTTCGTCGACGATCACTATCCGGGCGTGAACTCGGTTCTGCCCGACTTCACCTATTTGCTCGACAACGCCGATCGGGTCGAGGGCATCATCGCGACCCACTGCCACGAGGATCACATCGGCGGTCTGCCGCACTTGTTGCCCGACCTCCAGGTGCCGGTGTATGGCTCGGCCTTCACGCTGGGCATGGTGCGGGGCAAGCTCGAACAGGAAGACCTCGACTTCAAGCC
>JABDJW010000387.1 GCA_013002375.1 Acidimicrobiales bacterium
CGGGATCGAGCACGACGCGCGCCGTGCCCCGGGCCGTGCCCGGCGACCCGGAGACACCGGCGATCACGGTTCCGGCTCCCGCGGCGTCAGCACCGACTTCGGCGACTCGTTCCCACTCGCCGAGCGGCGGCACCTGACCGTCCTTGATGATGAACGGCGGCTCGAGCTCCCACAGGGCGGCGTAGTCGGCGGCCCGCTGGGCCAGCGTGTCGCCGAACGAGGCCGGATCGGCCACGAAGTCGTCGAGCTCTTTCTCGAGCAGCATGAAGATGTGGTTGGCGTCGGCGATGTTGCCTGCTTCGGCATGGCGGCGGCCGAGCTCACGGAACACCATGCGGCCTTCGTGAACCACCTTGACGATCGTGGTCTTGGTGCGCTCGCGGAACGCCATCATGTTGCCGGCGACCAACGCCCCTTCGACCATGCCGGCCAGCTCGGCGTTGTCGGCGACTTTGGCCCGAACTTCTTCGGTCACCTGTTCGCGTTGGCGGGCGACGGCGTCGTGGCGCAGGTGCGGCGATTCGTCGTCGGCCTGGTGGCGGACCCGATCGAGTGCGGCCAGCGCGAGTTCGGGGCGGGTCTCCCAGCTGTCGGCGTAGATGTCCCATTCGTTCGGGCCGCGGGAACCGAACTCGGCGATGAAGTCGGCCCAGTCACCGGCCAGGTCGGCCGCGTCGGGTGCATCGGAAGCGGCCAAACGGTCGAGTAGGCCCTCGACGCCACCATCGAACAGCGCGGTCAAGTCATCGCTGGCCCGGATCTTGCGGGACATCGCCCACAGCGCGTAGCTGGGGAGGGCGGAGTCGACATCGCCGATGCCGGCCAGCAACTTCATCGGGATCGAGGTGTCGCCGATCGCTTCGCCCACCGCACCGAGGATGCCGGGACCGATGGCCGAGCTGGAGCCCGAGACGGTGTGTTGTTCGAACAGGTGGTGCAGCGTCGGGCGGGTCGATCGGGCCCGAGCGATCAGTTCGGCGTCGGAGTAGGTCGTGAGGTCGCCGCGGCTTTCGCGAAGCGCCTGAGCGTTGGCTTTGTCCTCGAGGATCTCGGGCCACTCGGTGGCCGACATCACCCAGGCGGTGTTGGCGTCGATCTTCTCGACCAGGTGCGGCTTCTCGTCGTCGGGGTGGGGCACGTAGGGCGGCACGTCGGGGTGATCGCCGAAGAAGGCCATGTCGAGTTGTTCGACCGTGACCGCGGGGTTGCGCACACCCTGCATGCGACAGCTGGCCAGGTTGATGTAGAAGCGACCGCCGAACATGGCAAAGGTCTCGGGGTGCTCGGCGTCGAAGTCGGCCATCTCGTGGGTGCCACCCCGAATCCAGCCGTCGCGCAGGCCGTTGACCATGGCGCCTTCCCAGCTGAAGGTCCAGCCGAGCGGGCTGACCGGGTCGCCCATGACCTCGCCGGCGTTGGCCCGCGTGTAGTGCGGGAATCGCTCGCTCACCGGCCAGTCGGTGATGAATCCGTCGGTCATGTCTCTCCCCCGGGTCTTCCCCCTGATTGCGGCGCGGCGTGGGCGCTGCGCTGAAGATAGCTCAGCCCTCGTCGCGATCACCAAGGCGTCGGTGGCCGGTCAGGGCTAGCGTGGCGTGATGGCTGAGCTCGATCCGATGCCGGAAGACTGGTCCTGCGCGCTCGCCGTCGTGGCTCACCCCGACGACATGGAGTACGGCGCGGCGGCCGCGGTGGCGCGTTGGACGGGCCAGGGCAAGACCGTGACCTACGTGCTGGTGACCGACGGCGAAGCCGGCATCGCCTCGATGGATCCGGCCGACGTCGGGCCGCTGCGTCGCGCCGAGCAGGAGGCCGCCTGTTCGACGGTCGGAGTCGACGTGGTCGAGTTTCTCGGCCTGCCCGACGGGTTGTTGGGCGAGGGGCTCGAGCTGCGGGCCGTGTTGTGCGATTCGATTCGCCGGCACCGGCCCGACGTCGTGCTCTCGATCAACTTCCGCGACTCGTGGGGTGGGCCGAGCTGGAACCATGGCGATCACCGAGCGGTCGGGCGTTCGCTCCTCGATGCCGTCCGTGACGCCGGGAACCCGTGGATCTTCTCCGATGCCCGAGCGGCCTGGGATGGCGTTCGGTTCATTGCGTTCTCGGGCAGCCCCCAGCCGACCCACGGGGTGGACGTCACCGCAACCTTTGACGCCGGGGTCGCTTCGCTGCAGTGTCATCAGGTGTATCTCGACCAACTCGAGGGCGACATGGCGTCGCCGGAGGAGTTCTTGCGGGGCCCCGCCGCCGCAGCCGGCGCGTCGCTCGGGGTGGAGCTGGCCGCAAGCTTCGAACTCGTCTTCTAGCGCGCCGCGACCTCGGGAAGCGCGGCGAATCCCCTTACCCTCAGAAAGCATGCCGATCAAGATCCCCGATGCGTTGCCCGCCCGTGCGGTGCTGGAGCGCGAGGGCGTGATGGTGCTGAACGAGTCGATGGCCGTGCGTCAGGACGTGCGGCCGTTGCAGATCGGTCTGCTCAACCTGATGCCCGACAAGATCGTGACCGAGACGCAGCTCGCCCGGTTGATCGGATCCACGCCGCTCCAGGTCGAGCTCACGCTGGTGCGCATGGGCAGCCGCCGGTCGAAGCACACCCCCGAAGAGCACCTGATTTCGTTCTACCGCACGTGGGATGAGGTCAAGGATCGCCACTTCGACGGGTTCATCGTCACCGGCGCGCCGGTCGAGACGTTGGAGTTCGAAGCCGTCACCTACTGGCCGGAACTCACCGACTTCTTCGACTGGACCGAGACCAACGTGCATTCGACGTTCTCGATCTGTTGGGGGGCGATGGCGGCGTTGTGGCACTTCCATGGCGTGCCCAAGCACAACCTCGAGGCCAAGGCCTTCGGGGTGTACCGCCACCGCAACCTGCAGCCGGCCTCGCCGTATCTCGCCGGGTTCTCCGACGATTTCGCAGTGTCGGTGTCGCGCTGGACCGAGGTGCGCCGGTCCGAGGTCGAGAAGGTGCCCGAGCTCGAGCTGCTGATGGAGTCGGAGGAGACCGGCGTGTGCCTCGTGTCGGAGAAACGGGGCAATCGGCTCTACATGTTCAATCATGTCGAGTACGACTCGACGTCGTTGGCCGACGAGTACTTTCGCGATCTCGAGGCCGGCACGCCGATCACGGTGCCGCACGACTACTTCCCCGACGACGACCCGAGCCGCACACCGATCAACCGCTGGCGGTCGCACGCGTTCTTGTTGTTCGGCAACTGGATCAACCAGGTGTACCAGTCCTCGCCGTTCGATCTCGGCGCGGGCTGAGCTACTCGTAGAGCTCCTGATAGAGGAACTCGGCCATGTCGTCGAACCATGACATACCGGGCTCAGGACCCGAATCCGGGTCGAGCATGTCGACGCCGACGTGGGCGAGCCCGGGGATCAGGTGCACGCGATGGGGGAGGCCTTCGGCTGACCAGGCGGCTTCGAGATCGACCGCGTGCTCGGGCCAGACCACCTGGTCTTCGGCCCCGTTGAAGATCCACAACGCACCGTTGGCCGGGTTGATCCAATCCGCTGCTTTGGCCGGGATGAATCCGCCGTACATCACGACGGTGGCCTCGGGGATCAGCTCGGGCGGGTTTGCCTCCCACATCGCGAACATCTGCACGTTGATGGCGTTCACAGCCAGGAGTTGTGAGCCGCTAGGCGAGCAACTCGGAGCAACTCGAAGAGTTGCCGCGTACCCCGTAGCGCTGGCAGCCAGGAGTTGTGAGCCGCTAGGCGAGCAACGCGGAGCAACTCGAAGAGTTGCCGCGTACCCCGTACGGGATTTGAACCCGTGTTACCTG
>JABDJW010000288.1 GCA_013002375.1 Acidimicrobiales bacterium
ACCTCGATGGCCAGCCGCCGGAGAACTTGTTCCATGGCGCGGTTCTGGAACGCCTCCATCGCTTCGTTGGCCGCGCTGATCTTGTCGCGATACGGCTTGGCATCGCCGCCCCAGTTTTCTTTCTTGCCCTTCGACCCCGCCCGCTTGAACGGGCTCTGCAGCAGCCGGAGCCGTTCGAGTTCCTGATCGGCATCGAGAATTCGGTTGGCGGCCGGTTCGACCGAATCGAGCAACACCTTGGCCAGGGCATCGTCTTCGTCGGTGCACGCCGACCGCATGGTCGCGACCTCGCGGATGACGTCGAGCAGGGGTTCCCAGTCCAGCGGTTCGAGCACCGGGGCCTCGACCGCCGCGAAATCGACGATGCGATCCCAGTTCTGGTCGAAGGCGATCGCGATCTGGCGCAGGCTGTACTTCGTGCCGGCCCGTTGCCGGCTGTGCAGACGAATGCGGAGGTGCATGGCTCGGAGGAGCAGCGGCTCGATGTCCTCCCGGCTCAGGAGTTCGTCGAGAAACTGCGACCAGCGCCGTTCCGCCTCGAGCAGCGATTGGACTTCATCGAGCACTTCGACCCGGGGCGGCACGCCTACCTCGGTCGGATGCTCGGAGAGCATGCGGTAGGCAAAGGCATGCAGGGTCGAGATTGCCGCACCGTCGAGATCGACCAGTGCTTGTTCACACAATGCTCGCTTCTTGGCGCCGGCTGCTCCTTCGGCGTCGAGGGAGGCCCGAGCTTCTTCGAACCGGGTGCGGACCCGGTCGCGCAATTCGGCCGCTGCGGCCTCGGTGAAGGTGATCGCCGCGAGATCGGTCAGACGAGCCCGGTCCGACAACACCAGTTCGACGATGCGGCCGACGAGAGCTTGGGTCTTGCCGGTGCCCGCACCGGCTTCGACGAAGAGGGTTCGGTCGAGCCCATCGCGCGCGATGAGCTGGCGGGCCGCCTGATCGACGGGAACGCGGTTGCCTTGCCTCTCGTCGATCATGATGCCTCGGCCTCACCGGTGCGATGACGGGTCAGATCGAGGTGGACCTGCACCGAAGGATCGGCACTGGTGTTCTCGGCGATCACACCACGGCCGGCGGGACAGACCCGATCGAATTCGCAGAAGGTGCAGTTGTCGTGGTTCGCGCGGAAGGCATCGTAGGTACCGGGTGCCATCGGAAAGATGCCGGCCTCGATACCCCGCACGATGGCGCCGACGATCTCCCGGAAGCGGCGCCGGTTCTCGTCGGTGAGGTCGAAGTCGCGCACCTCGAACTTCCCCGCCGTCGAGATGTACCAGTAGGCGGCCTGGGCGGCTTCGGTGCCGAAGCGCTGCTGCACCGCCTCGGCGTACAGGCCGAGTTGGAGGCGCCGACCAGCGACGACCGGGTCGAGCCTGAGCTCCCGGGCCGGGAACGCCTTTCCCGTCTTGTAGTCGAGCACGATCGGTATGCCATCGGCGTCCAGGTCGACCCGGTCGGCGATGCCTCGGAACCGCACGATACGTTCGGCGCCGACATCGATGGTGACCGCCGGCTCATCATCGAAGCCGAAACGCATCTCGACCGCTTCGGGCACCGCGCCGGCCCTGGTCCGATTGGCATTGTCCTCGCTCAGCCAGCGCTCGAGATCGGCCAACAGCTGTTCTCGTTGCATCCGCCACAGCAACGATTTGCCGGTTTTGCCCGCCTGCTCGTACTCGTCGAAGCGGTCGTGGGCGATCTGCAGCAGCCGATCGCGATCGGCCGACGACCACTCCTGACCGGGCTGAGGCCGTTCGGCGCGATCGAGCGCAACGACCGGTGCCAGGAAATCCTCGAGGATCTGGTGGACCAGGCTGCCCCGATCGAGCGCCGACATCTCCATGATCTCGTCCGGGCGTTCGACTTCGCCCAGCTCGAGCAGGTAGCCGAGGAAGTACCGCATCGGGCAGGTCGCCCAGGTTTCGAGCCGGCTGGACGACAACGTGCGCTCGTCGGGGCTGGGCACGTCGATCGACCGCAGATCGCCGTCGAATCGGGTGAACTCTCGCGCCTGTCGAGACCGCAGAAGACCGAGACCGGCCCGCAGGTCGGGTTCGGATTCGATGACCGCATGCTCGGCCGGATCGATACTGGCCAGGAGATCGCGGCGCAACGAGGCCAGATCGCGTTCGACGAGCGTGGCCGGAGTCGGCGCGACATCGAGACCGTGGGAGAACGACTCGAGAAAGGTCGTGAGCGGGTGATCGCGCAGATCGATGCCAGCATCGGTCGTCGACCGCTCGAAGCGCCGGGCCCAGGTCTTCGTCGTCAGGGGCGGGCCACCGGGTCGGGTCGATTCGCCGACCGCCTCGAGCAGCCACCGCGAAGGGGTGCGAAGCCGCCCGGTTCGGTGATCGCCGGCCGGCGCGATCATGATTCGCTCCTGGTGTCCGGCGGCCAGGGCGGCCAGCAAGTGCCGGCGTTGCCGAGCGACGCTGTCGCCCCGGAGGACCAGTTCGCCCCGGACGGCGACGCCCCGTTCGGCGTCGGGCAGTAACGAATCCTCGCGATGCGGGGTCGGGCAGATCCCCTCGGCCAGGCCCAAGATGATCATGACGTCGACGTCGAGTCCCGCGGCGGCGCTCAGCGGCGCGAGGAGCACCCCTTCGCCGAAGCGTCCGATCCGGCCGGCCGGCTTGTCGAGCTCGTGCTGCACCGCTCGGTGGAAGATCGAGTAGTCGGCACCAGGGTCGACCGGGTCGAGCACGCTGAGGCGGTCGAATATCGCGTCGACGGCATCGGCTGCGTCGCGCTCCACCTCGGGCCAATTGGTCCGCTGGTTGACGGGTGGCAGGAGCGTGGCCAGAAGGTCCTTGATCCACGCCGAGCGTTCCCGCCAGGTCGTGGGGATCGAGGCTGGATCCAGGCGGGTGCTGAGGGCATCGACGAACGCGGCGAGCCGGGTCGTTTCGTCGACGGTCCGACCGAGCGCGGCGATGTACCCGGGCGAGCGCTCCTGCTCGGTTGCTTCCGCGATGCGGCCGTCGGTGGCCTCGAGGTAGCGGCCGAGCTTGTGCTCCCAGTCGACGACGCCGCCCACGACGCCGGCCAAGCGAGAGATCTTGTCCCAGACCGTCGGGGTGACCCGTGCGCCGCTGAGGTCGCGGAGTGGCCCGGCGGCGACGAAATCGATGACCGCCTGGCGCCGGAACCGATCGGAAGGGCGGTCGTCCGCGCCGGAGAGTTCGAAGAGCCGGACGACGATCCGGCCAACCATCGTGTCGGCCAGCCGTCGACTCGCCGGACCGTTGTGCGCCACGCCGGCCGCCTGGAACTGCTCATGCAGGACGCGGGCGTAGGGGTCGACCGTCGGGTACAAGATCGCCATGCGATCGAACGACGCGCCCCGCTCGGCCCGCTCGAGCACCAGACGCAGGGCCGCCCGGACTTCCTCATCGGGATCGGCGACCGACAGTACCGAGCTGGGCGGGGCAGGCCGGACGGCGAGGCCGTGCTCGGCCTCGCCGACCAGCTGACGCATGACCGGGCTCAGGGCATCGGCGTCGGCCCGACCGGTGATACCGACGACCGCCTCGACGACGGTCTCCTTGCTGAGGGCATGGAGCAGCTCACCGAGCGCCGGCGACAGGTCTTCGACGAGATGGAGCACGATGGTGCCGAGCCCCGCGCCGTCGGCCGAGCCCGTGCGCAGGGCATCGATCGCCGCTCGGGCCAGGTCGTCCTCGTCGTGGTAGTCGGCCAGCGCTCCGTCGACCGACCGGTACACCTGCACCAGTTCGCGGGTACGAGCCGATTCGCTGGCCGCCAAGAGTTCGATCGTCGCGGGGTCGGCCCGGCTCAGCTCGCCGTAGAGACGAGCGACGGCCAACTCGGTCGAGACGTGCCCCTTGACCCGGTGGAAGAAGCCGGTGTCGGCGGCCAGGACCGAACGAACCGCCGCGCCGAGTACCGGATTGCTCAGTGGAGCCGTGCCGGATTCGGCCATGAGTTCTGCCCCGAGTCGAGCCGCCAGCTGATACGGCGTGGCGAACCAGACATTGACGAGCCCGCGCCGGCCATGCTCGCCGAGCGCCGTCGATGCCAACAACCGGCGCGCGGCCAACCCGGCCTGGTTCGAGGGGACCACCACGGTGACGGGAGCCAGGCGATCTTCGGCCTGGGCGGCATCGATGATGGCCCGTAGGGCGCGCATGGCCGACCGACCAAATGGGACGAAATGAGGGGGTCGGGTGGACGCCATGGCGGAACAGCACACTAGGTGCGAAATCCGCGGTTTCCTAATAGTAGAGCCGACCCCGGAACCGGTTTGAGCTATGAGGTGTCGGCAGTCTGACCGCTGTAGAGGTTGGTGGCGGCGAATCCGGTCATCGGCCGGCCCAACAGGTAACCCTGGGCCAGGTCACAGCCGAGCTCGGCCAGCTTGCGCAGCTGATCGGCCCCTTCGATGCCCTGTGCTGCGACATCCATGTCCAGCGCCTCGGCCAGGCCGACGATTGCGGCGACGATGGCCTGCACTTCTTCGCTGTGGACGACATCTTCGATGAAGAGGCGGTCGATCTTGAGGCTCGAGATCGGGAGCTCCCGGAGATAGGAGAGCGACGAGTAGCCACTGCCGAAATTGTCGATGCTGATGTGCACGCCGAGCTCGTCGAGTTCGGCCAACGTGGTTCGGCCACCGTGTTGATTCGCGAGCAGGACCTTCTCGGTCACTTCGATGATCAAATGGTCGGCCGGGGCGCCGGTACGGTCGAGAATCTCGGCCACGCGGGCGGAGAAGTCCGGTTGGGTGAGCTCGGTGCCCGAGACGTTCAACGACAAGGAGATGTCGGCACTGATGTCGGAGTCGACCCATGTCCTGATCTGGCGGCATCCGGTTTCGAGCACCCACAGGCCGAGCCGCGAGATCAGGCCGTATTCCTCGGCCACGGGCAGGAAGTAGCCGGGACTGACGATGCCCTCACCCGGGCGGTTCCAGCGCACGAGGCCCTCGAAGCCCCGCAAGCCGCCACCCACCCCGAACACCGGCTGATACCAGAGTTCGAGTTCACCGTTGTCGATTGCGACATCGAGGTCGTCGGCGGTCCGGCGGCGTTCGTCGAGCCACTCGCTCATCGATTCCTCGAACAACACCGTGTGCCCGACATCGTCGGTCTGCGCCTTGCTCAGGGCCATCTCGGCCTGTTCGAGCAGGGTGTGGGGGTCGGCCCCCGCGGCGCTGACCACCACGCCGGCTGCGGAGGTGAGGTCGATCGAGAACTCGTTGGCCAAGAACGGATCGCTGAGGGCGTCGAGCACCCGTTCGCCGAGCTCGATCGCCGAGACTTCGGTCGGCATGCCGGCGGCCAGGCAGCCGAACTCGCCACCGGAGAGCCGGGCGACGACCGCGCCGGGACCCATCTCCTTGCGGATCCGCTCGGCCGCCTCGATCAGGGTGCGGTCGCCGGTGGCGCGATCGTGCGCTTCGTTCACCTCGAGCAGTCCCTGCAAGCTGAACCGCAGCACGCCGAGGCTGGTGACGTCCGACGTCGCCGAAACCCGCTCGATCTCGTCGAGCAGCACCATTTGGTTGGCCAGACCGGTCAGCGAATCATGGGTGTCCTGGTAGGTCATGCGCTGTTCGGCCCAGTCGCGCTGCAGGACGAGGGCGGTCAGGGTACTGCAGACCTCCATGACGGGGTCGCGCAACTCGTCGAGCGCCGAATCGATGCCACCACCGGGCACGATCCACGCCGATGGGTGCTCGTCACCGGGCCGCCGCACCGCGTGGGCCGCTTCGTTCTTCGGATCGTCGACCACGATGGTGTGATCGACGCCGAGCTGGTCGGCGGCCACTGCGCCGATGGCCAGGAAGACCTCTTCGCGAGAGTGGCCATCGTTGATGTCGCGGACGATGCCGTGCAGCCGCGCGTCGCTGGCCGCGGTCTCCCGCATGGTGATGGCCAGCCGCCCGAACGATTCAGCCATGTCGGCCAACTCGTCCCGGCCCGAGACCGACAGGGGTGTCTGTCCGCCGCTCTGGGCGAACGCCACCATCTGGTCGCGCGTCTCCCGGATGCGGGTCAGCATGAGATTGGCCATGAAACCGGCAAACAAGATGGTGCCGACCGAGAGGGCGATCGCGGCGCCGACGGCGAGATTCGAATCGCTCCACCCCTGGCTCTGCGTTCGATTCACCGACTTCTGCAGCTGCTGCTGGCTCGCGCCGACCCCGCCCTCGAGTTCGATCCGCCAGTCATTGGCCATGCTGCGCCATTCACCGGGGGTCAGGCCGAGATCGCCCGGTTCGATACCGACCCGGATCATGTTGCGGATTTCCTGGAGTGAGGCCCGAGGACGCAAGGTGGTGAGCGCGGCCTCGGTGCCGAGCACGTTGGCAGCCTGGCTGATGCCAATCGCCTGACCAATGGCCGCTTCGATCGCGTCGACGTTCAGGGCTCCGTCGAGCCAGCTCCCGGCGTGGAGAGCACTCTCGATCGTAATCTGCTCGACCATCTGCGCCGATCGGGCCCGAACGATCGCGTCATAGCTGGCCATCTCACCGGCGAGCTCGCCCGTCTCGACCAGGTTGAGTTGCGCTTCGAGCGCCTCGCTCAGCAGGCTGTTGACATAGGCGTATCGATCGCGCACCTGGAGCCCAGATCGTTCCCGGTCGACGATTTGTTGGCGGGCCGCCATCAGCGACTCGACGGTTGCCAAGGCCTCACCGACCTGGTTGCGGACCGAGGTGGGCCACGATCCGCCGGCCGCGCCGAACCGCTCCCAGGCCAGCGCCAGCCGTTGATCGGACTCGGTCTGCGATTCCCGCACCGACTTCCCCCGGAAGAGCGACGAGTTCTCATTCGGTTCGGGCCGGGGCGAATCGACGTAGATCGCCGACACCAACGCCTCGATGTCGAGCGCGTCGGTCAGATCACCGATGGCGAGGGTGACGTCGGCGATGGCTGCCGCCCGTCCGGCCTCCAGGGGTTCGCTGCGAACACCGCGCGCGAAGGACGCGGCGAAGCCCCCCATGACAAGCAGGGGCAGCAACAACAGCAAGGCCAATCGTTTCGCCATCACCTACTCCGTCGGCCACCGCGGGGAGCGACGTAATGGTCCATTCGACCTACCCGCAAAAACTTGCTCACCCCGGGCGATCGCCGGTCCGATAGGGAGGCCATGAGGTTTTGCCGACTCATCGCGCTCGTCGCCCTCGCGCTGCTCGCCGCGAGCTGCACGCGTGGCGATTCAGCCGAGATCGTCCTGGTCGGTTTCGAACCGCAGCTCGATGCCGCGATGCACCTCGAACCGCCCGTCGCCGAACCCATCCCCGAGCCGGGCGTGACCGTCCTGTCGCCGGCCGAAGGTACCGTCGTCGTCTCGCCGGTCACCCTGACCCTCGAGGTCCAGGCTGATGAGCTCGACCCGATCGAGCGTCAGGTGCACACCTTCGTCGACGAACCGTGCGCCGCACCGGGAGACAGCGTGCCGATCAATACCTCGAGGACCCGACTCGGTCCCGACGAGAACACGGTCGAGGTCGAGGTCGACACCGGCTTTCACTCGATCTGTGTGTTGTTCATCGATGCGACCGGCCGGGCCAGCGCAGCGACTGACACCATCTCGGTCGCCGTGGTTCCACCCGACAGCCCCGCGGCGCCGGGCTAGTCGGTCAGATCGATCGGGCCGAGATCATGGGTCTCGGCGAGGACGACGAGATCGTCGCGTCGAAGCCGAATACCGCGGCCCTCCTGCTGAATGCTGACCTCGCCGTCCATCACCAGATCGAGAAGCGTTCGGACGGGGATACCGAGGGCCGCGGCCGCCTGACTGGCGGTGAGGAGTTCTTCAGCCACGAGCCGAGTCTACCGAGGCTCGGGCCTCGGCCGGAGCGACCTCGACCGGAATACCGTTGACCACCGCGTTGCCGGAGATCGCGTCGACCAGGTGGCCCGGCGACAAGATGTTCGAGTTCACCCCCGCGAACTCCTTGGCCACCGACAGCTGCACGCCATCGAGGTCATGCCCCCAGCCGTGGGGAAGCGACACCACGCCGGGCATCATCTCGTCGGTCACTTCCACCGAGATCTCGATACTGCCCGACTCACTGCTGACCGATGCCACTCCCCCGTCGGCCACGCCGGCCGCCTCGGCGTCGGTGGGGTGCATCATCAGCGTGCATCGGTCCTTCCCCTTCACCAGCACCTTGACGTTGTGCATCCACGAGTTGTTGCTTCGGAGATGGCGGCGGCTGACCAGCACGAGGCCGTCGTCGGACCGGGCGAGACGGGCCCGAAGCCGCGGCAGATCGTTCACGACGTAATCGGGTGCGGCATCGATACGCCCGTTCGGCGTCTGCAGGACCTCCCGCACGCGAGGCCGAAGCGGACCGAGGTCGATGCCGTTGGGGTGCGCCTTCAGCTTCTCGAACGTCCAGCCGTCCGGGTTCGCCCCGTACCGATCGCCGTACGAGCCGGTACGAATGGCGAGATCGACGAACCGGTCGGGACCCCGACCCTCGGTGGCCGCCACGATCTCCGTCGGGTCGCGATCGCTGATCCCGAACTGCGGATACTCAACCACCTTGCCCACGAAACCCGCGAAGTAGGCGTCGTCGAGCATCGCGGTGTCGACACCGTCGGCCGGCATGCCCAAGAACAGGCCGGCCAAGGTCAGGAGGACCTCCCACTCGCGGGGTTGGTCGTCGGGGATGTCGAAGATCGGCGCCGACCACTTGCTGGCGTTGCGAATCGCCCACGACCAGATCATCTCATCCATGTGGGGCTGCTCGAGGTGTGACTGGCCGGGCAGGATCACGTGGGCATGGCGGGTCGTCTCGTTGAGCCAGTTGTCGATGCTGATCATGCAGTCGAGCATCGGCAGGGCCGCGTCGAGGGCCGCGCAATCGGGCGACGAGATCACCGGATTGCCCGCGATCGTGACCAAGCCCTTCAGCTGCCCGTCGCCGGGGGTCGCGATCTCCTCGGCCAGGCACGACACCGGAACCTGGCCCAAGACCTCGGGGGCGCCCCGAACCCGGCTGTGCCACCGACCGAAGGTAACCCGGCCGTCCTCGTCTAACTGATCGGGCCGAGGCAGTTT
>JABDJW010000328.1 GCA_013002375.1 Acidimicrobiales bacterium
GGCCACGCCCTGGGATTCGAGGAGGTCGGTGACGTCGTCGAGGTCGACGCCGATTGCGGCCAGCGACGCCAGGACGTCGGACGCACCCGACACATCGGTGTCGATGGTGCGGGCCACCGTGCCGTGATCGAGGAACGCGACCAAGGTCGCATCGGGCAGGGTGTTGACGGTGTCGGGGCCGATCAGGGTGTCGACGTACAACGTGTCGGGGTAGGACGGGTCCTTGGTCGACGTCGAAGCCCACAGGGGCCGCTGGACCCGGGCGCCCCGCGCTGCGAGGGATTCCCAGCGCGCACCGGCAAAGGTCTCACGAAAGGCCTCATAGGCCAAGACACCGTTGGCGATCGCTACCTTGCCCCGGAGCTCGGTGGCTTCGGGGGTGCCGATGACATCGAGGCGGCCATCGACTTCCTTGTCCACCCGGCTGATGAAGAACGACGCGACCGACGAGATGCGGGAGAGATCGGCCTCGGGATTGGCGGCCGAGTACTGCTCGAGCCCCGCGATGTAGGCCTCCATCACCTCGCGGTAACGGTCGATCGAGAACAGCAGCGTCACGTTGATGTTGCGACCCTCGGCGATCATCTGCTGGATGGCCGGGATACCCTCGGCCGTGCCGGGAATCTTCACGTAGAGGTTCGGTTCGTCGATCGAGTCCCAGAGCTGACGGGCCGCCGCTGCGGTTCCTTCGGTGTCGCGGGCCAGGCCGGGAGCGACCTCGACCGACACATACCCGTCGACGCCGTCGCTCGCGTCATAGGTCGGTCGCAACAGGGCGAGGGCCGATTCGATGTCGGTGGTGACCAGGCCCCAGTAACTGGCCTCGATCGACGAGCCCTGGTTCAGCAGCTCGGTGAACTGCTCGGTGTAGTCGTCGGAGCCGGCGATGGCGTTCTGGAAGATCGACGGGTTCGACGTGAGTCCTCGCACGCCCTTGTCGATCCACTCCTGCAGCTCGCCGCTGGTGATCCATCCCCGACGGAGGTTGTCGAGCCACGGGCTCTGGCCTTCGTTGTCGAACAAGTCGTGCAGGAGGGTCATGGATGGGTCCTTTACAGAAAGAGCTAGGCGAGCAGTGATCGAGCGTGGCTGACGACGTTGTCGGCGTTGATGCCGAGTTCGTTGAGCACCGTTGCGCCCGGTGCGGAAGCACCGAAACGATCGATCGCCACCACGTCGTCGGCGTAGCGGTACCAGCCGTGCGACACGCCGGCCTCGACTCCGAGGGTCGGCACCCCGCGCGGGAACACGCTGCGCTGGTAGGAAGCGTCCTGGGCCTCGAACCATTCCCAACAGGGCATCGACACCACGCGGGCGGCCACGCCGTCGGCGGCGAGGGCCTCGGCCGCCTCGACACACACCGCAACCTCCGAGCCGGTGGCGGCGAGCACGACAGCCGGGTTCGAGCCGCCATTGCGCAGTACGTAGGCGCCCATTTCGACGGCGGCATCGGCGGTGCCGTCGAGCACCGGAACGTCCTGGCGGGTGAGGATCATGGCCACCGGGCCGTCGCCGTCGATGGCAGCGCGCCACATGGCGTTGACCTCGTTGGCGTCGGCCGGGCGTACGACCGGAAGATGGGGGATCGCCCGCAGGGCCGAGACGTGTTCGACCGGTTGGTGGGTGGGGCCGTCTTCGCCGACGCCGACCGAGTCGTGGGTCCACACGAACAGCGACTTGCTCTGCATCAAGGCTGCCAGCCGAACCGCCGGGCGCATGTAGTCGCTGAAGACCAGGAACGTTCCGCCGAGGGGCACGGTGCCTCCGTGCAGGGCCATGCCGTTGAGGATCGAGCCCATCGCGTGTTCGCGGACACCGAACGCGATCTGGCGGCCGGCCGGGTTGTCGGCGGCGAGGAGGTCGCCGGGAATCTTGGTGCCGGTGTTGCCGGTGAGGTCGGCCCCGCCGCCCATCAGACCGGGTACGACATCGGCCAACGCGCTGACGCACGCGCCGCTGGCCTTGCGGGTGGCGACCGAGTCGCCGACGTCCCAGGTGGGGAGTTTGGCAGCCCAGCCGTCGACGCCGGTGCGGGCCAAGCTGGCGTCGAGCGCGGCCCGGTCGCCGCTGAACCCGGCCAACCGCGCGGCCCACTCGGCGCGGGCCGCGCCACCGCGGAGACCGCACTCGCGGTACGCAGCGACGACGTCGTCGGGCACGTAGAACGGTTCGTCCGGGATGCCCAGCGCTGCTTTGGTCGCGGTGATCTCTTCGTCCTTCAAGGCGTAACCGTGGGCCTCGTGATGATCGGTGTAGTCGGGCGACGGGTACCCGATGTGGGTGCGCACGACGATGAGGCTGGGTTGATCGGTGACCGCCTTGGCGTCGAGCAGCGCCGTTTCGAGCGCGTCGAGATCTTCGCCCGCTTCGCCGAGGTCGATCACATGCCAGCCGTAGGCCCGGAACCGCGCCGGAGCGTCGTCACTGAGCGAGATTTCGGTGGGGCCGTCGATGCTGATGTGGTTGTCGTCGTACACGTAGACCAGCCGACCGAGACCCAGATGACCGGCCAATGATGCGGCCTCGTGGCTCACGCCCTCGGCCAAGTCGCCGTCGCTCACCATGGCGAAGATGTGGTGATCGCAGATCTCCGCGCCGAAGCGGGCCCGCAGCGATTGTTCGGCGATCGCCATGCCGACGCCGTGAGCGAACCCTTGTCCGAGCGGCCCGGTGGTGACCTCGACGCCGGCGGTGTGGCCGACCTCGGGGTGACCGGGGGTGGCCGACTGCCACTGGCGGAAGTCCTTGATGTCGTCGAGGGTCAGACCGTGGCCGCTCAGGTGGAGCATCGAGTAGAGCAGAATCGATGCGTGGCCGGGCGACAGGATGAAGCGATCGCGGTCGGCCCACTCGGGTTCGGACGCGTCGTACTTCATGACCCTGGTCCACAGCACGTGAGCCAGGGGAGCGAGGGCCATGGCGGTGCCTTGATGCCCGGACCGGGCGGCATGGGGACCGTCGAGGGCGAGCCCCCGGATCACGGCAATCGATCGCTGGTCGAGCTCGGTGTCCACGCGGTTCTTCTCTCGTTGGTTTTCGATGGGCGTCAACGTTGGAGACCCTACACATCGCCGGGCCGCGACCGGCAGGTTTCCGGACGTGCATGCGGCCGCGACGCCCGGGGCGGCTAACGATCGAACAACAGGACCGAGGCGGTGAAGCCGTGGAGCGCGTTCCGGCCTGCAATCGGACCGAACTCACCGGCACAGAACATACCGCCGATCGCCGGTGTGTCGGTCTCGTCGTACACCGCGGTGACGTCGTGATCCGGCTGCTCGAACAGGTGCGAGCCCCGGCCATTGCACGAGAACAGCAGCCCACCTTCGGCCCGTGAACCGTTGAGCATCAGATGCAGATCTTCGCTCGCGGTGTCGGCATCGCGCACCTGGAACTGAATCGTGGCGCCGACGTCGACCGTGTCACCGACCGCGAGCGCCCCGTTCGAGCGGTCGACACCCATCAGGCCCCGAATCAAGAAGTCACCGCGCTCGAAGTCGACGCGATGCTCGTCGACGACCACACCGACGTGCAGCCCCCTGGACATCAGGGCCCGCTGTTCGTCCGACGCCGAATCGATGAGTTCCTGCAGCCGCTCCATCGCC
>JABDJW010000441.1 GCA_013002375.1 Acidimicrobiales bacterium
CGCCACCGACGTGTTCGCGGCCGGCACGCCGGTTGTCTACGGCCGTTGCACCGAACGGCTCGATCTCGCGTATCAACCGTTCGTGCAGGCCTTGCGACCGGTCGATGCGCAGATCATCGACTCGGTCGAGCCGGCGATCCAGGTCGACACCAGCCGCACCGACGACGCCGAGCTCCGCCAGCAGACCTTGTTCTCCGCCTTCGCCAAGACCCTGGCCCGGTTGGCGGCCGAGCGGGGCGCGGTGTTGGTACTCGACGATCTGCAGTGGGCATCGGCGTCGACCATCGCGCTGCTCGAGTACCTGGTTTCGGTCAGCCGCCCGACCGGTGTCGCCATCGTGGCGACGATGCGCGACAGCTCCGAAGGAATCGTCCTACCCCGGTTACTGCGCGACATCGAACGCCGCGGCGACGGACACAAGTTCGAGCTGGTCGGCCTCAGCTCCGACGAAGTTCACGCGCTGCTCGCCGCATCCCAGCTGACCGCGGGTGCCGACGATGCCGCGTCGCTCGTCCGCTCGACCGCCGGTAACCCGCTGCTGCTCGCCGAGCTCACCCGGGCCGCCATCCAGGCCGGCTCCAACTCGATCCATCTCGACGCCGCGTCCGGCGCCGACCTGCCGAGCTCGATCGCCCAGCTGGTCGAAGACCGGATCGGCCGGCTCAGCCACCCCCTCGAGGTCCTGGAGATCGCGGCGACGATCGGCGTCGACTTCGAGCTTCCGGTTCTCGCCGATGCGGTCGGGCCCGATGTCGACCCGCTCCTGGCCCTCGAGGAAGCAAGCGTGGCCAAGCTGGTGGCCGAACTGGGCGGCGGCATCTGGCAGTTCCGTCACGCCATCACCCGTCAAGTCCTGCTCGAGGCGATCGGGCCCAGCCGCCAGATCCGCTACCACCGACGCATCGCCGACGCCCTGACCGCGAACTACGGGCCCGACGACGTCTTGCACCTCGGGCGCCGGGCCCACCATCTGTGCCGCGCCGCCCAACCGGGCTCGACGACCGAGGCGGTGCAAGCGGCACTCGCCGCCGCCTCCGCGCGACTCGAACAACTCGACAGCGGCGAAGCGCTCCAGCACGTCACTGATGGCTTGACCGCGTTGGCCCTCGATCCCAACGCGAGTCCGGCCACGGAGGCCGAGCTCCACCTGCTCGCCGCGCACACCCATCTGCACCGGTTCGACCACCCCAGCCGGTTGGATGCGGCGTTCAAAGCCGAACAGTGCGCCCGGCGCTGCGATTCGGGGCGGCTCCTGGCCCAAGCGGCGCTGATCCGGACCGCCTTTTGGACCCAAGGCACCCTCGACGACCACACCGTCCCGCTGCTGCTCGAAGCGCTCGACGCCCTGGGTGACACCGAAACCGAACTCCGCAGCGAGCTGGTCGCCAACCTCTCGGGATGGGCCGGCGTCGCCGGTGCGGCCATGACCGACGAGGTGCGCAAGCTCCTGACCGGTGATGCGGTCGAGCTCGCGGCCCAAGCGGTCGACCTGGCCCAAGAAGCGCAATCGCCGACGTGTGAGGTCGCGGCGCTCGGCGCCCTCTTCGTCGCCAAGTGGTGCGGCCCGTTCGTCGACGAACAGCTGGCGATCGCCGACCAGATCGATGCCGTCGATCATCCGAGCGCCGAGATCATGGCCCTGCGCTGGCGGCTCGCGCCACTGATGATCATCGGGGATCGAGCCGGTCTACGGTCCGGCGCCAAGCAGCTGTTGGACCGGGCCACCGATATTCGGTCCCGGCACCTGCAAGCCTTTGCGCTCCAGTGCGAAGCCGCCGATGCCCTGCTCGACGCCCGCTTCGAAGACGCCTCGGCGCTCGGTGCGGCCGCGGTCGAACGGGCCCGCAACCACGCCAACTTCGAGCTCGTCTATCAGTCCCAACTGTTCTGGATCGCCTACGAACGCAACGAGCTTCCGCTTCTGCTGCCGTTCGTCGCAGCGGCGGCAGCCGAGCATGATTCGAACCTCCCCGCGTTCCAGGCCATGCACGCGGTGAGCCTGTCGCGCTGCGACCAGCCAGACGCCGCCCATCAGATCGTCGCCGACCTGGCCCAGAACGACTTCGACGATCTCAGCACCGACATTCTGTGGGTGGCCACCATGATGGGAGTGGCCGACACCGTCGCCGAACTGGGCGCGGTCGAATACGCGCCCGCCCTGCGGCGGCACCTGGCCCCCTATGGCGGCCAGCTCGCCGTGATCGCGGGCGGGGGGTTCGTCTACGCCGCCATCGACCGCATGCGAGCCATCGCGGCGGCGATGGAAGGCGATGTCGACGAAGCGGCCGAACTCTTCGGCGCCGCGATCGTCGCCGAGAGCCGGATCGAATCCGCCGCTCTGTCGCTCCGCACCCGGTATTGGCGCGCTCGTATGCTCGAGACCGACGCCGACGATCCCGTCGTGTTGCGCCGGGCGGCCAAAGCACTCGGTCTGCACGGTTTGGTCCACGATCTCGACGGTCTGCTGCAACGGCGATAGCTGATCACCGCTGATTTCCGGCGGCGCGCGACACCCAAGATCACTCCAATCTCGAGGGTTGCAGGCGCATCGGAGTTTGACAGCGTTTTGTGCGCGGCCTGTTCGATACTGCTCACAGTCCGGTTCTGTCAGCGAAACGGGGGGCGGGCCCCGAACGGCGGGTGACAGAACCGGACTCATGTTCGCCTTACCAGGTGGCACACTCCGGCGAACGGTGGAAAAATCAGGCGGAACTTCTCGGATACTCATCGCCAGCGGGGCGATGAGTGTTCGGGTTTTGGGAGTATTCGGGTTTTGGGCCTCGGTTGCTCGTCGGCGCCGGCCTATCTAGGGCAACGGCGCGCCACCTGGCCGCCGAGAGGGCCGACCGAACACTTCCTCGAGCGCGGGGCGAAACGCTTCGATCGGCAGGGTGTCGTACGACGGATCGAAGCAGTTCTGGTCGTACTCGGCACAGAACTGCACACAGGCATCGAAGTGCGGCGACTGCCGGTACTGCTCGCGAGCGTCGCGATCGCCACCGAGGTGGTGGAAGTAGTAGTAGCCCTGGAAGATGCCGTGGTGTTTCACCACCCAATGCGCTTCCTCGTCGACGTACGGGGCCAGCAAGGCGGCCGCTGCCTCGCTGTGGTTTTCGGGAGCAAACGAATCGGCGACGTCGTGCAGGAGGGCGGCGACGACCAGATCGACCCGTTCGCCGGCGCGCTGCGCCCGGGTGGCCGACTGCAGCGAATGGGTGAGCCGGTCGACTTGATAGCCCAACGTCGGGCCGCCCAGAAGACCGAGCATGCCGATGAGATTGTCGACCACGACGCCGCGCGCGTGCGCTTCGAACACCGGCGCGAGATAGCGGAAATCCTCGGCCATGCCGTCTTCCATGGCGGTCCATGCGACGGTTCGAGCAGAACCAGCGTCTCGATCTGGCTCAGGTCGATCTGGCTCAGGTCGATCCGGCTCGGTGTTCTCGTTCTCAGGGTCGTCCGAACCAGTTGCGTCGAGATCGGCGGGCATGCGTTCAGGGTCGCACGCCGTCGCGCTCAGCGCAGTTGCTCGAACAGGCGCAGCAGTTCTTCCAGTTCGGCCTGTACCGCATCGATGTCGAGTGCTTTGAGGATGAGCTCGCGCTCACGGCGGCGAGCCGCCTCGCTGTCGCTCATCGCCAACGAGTCGGCGAGGGTCACCGTTTCTTCGGCGTGCTTGACGACCCGCCCGATGCGCTGCTCGCAGTAGTCGGCGAACGACCGCACGTCGGCGGCCAGCCGGCGTTGAGCCAGCCGGTGGGACCGAAGCTCCTCGTCGGCGATTCGCTGGTCGAGCATGTTCTCGATGATCGGCCCTGGGTCACGCAACAAGGCCCGCCGGGCGTTGATCGACCACTTTTGTTCCGTCGACCCCGGTTGGGATGGTTCGACGTTCATACCCAGTGGTTCGGCACGGCTGACGTTCGCATCAAATGAGACCCTGACGAGTGGTATGACTCGAATCTGTCACATCGACGCGACCGGTGCCAGCAATTGATTGATGGCCGCCACAAGCTGTTCGATCTCACAACCGAAGTCACGAAATCCGAAGCCAGGTGGATTCGCACACCTGAGAATCGCCCGGTCCGCGCTGCCACGGCGCCGGTTCGACCGTACTCTGGCGCTACCAACCACTCGCTAGCTGCCGATTGGCATCGGGACATGGCCGCACCACCCCCACAACCCCCGTCCGCCGGGAAAGACGACAGCGCGCTCGCCGCGACGGCGCGCAACCTCGGGTTCGCGTTCGGCTCGATCGTGCCAAGCCAAGCGGTCGAATCGGTCGAGTTGGGCCGGATCGGCCTGCAGCAGGGCATCGTCAAGACCCTCGGCGGCGACACCGACCGCGAGCGCCCCAAGCCGACGGCCGACGGCCTGTTCGCCGAGGACCACCCGGTCCGCGTCGTGCACGGCGATGCCGCGATGCTCATCGGCGGCCTTCGGGCGCTGCTCTTCCAGACCCTGCACCCGCTGGCCATCGCCGGTGTGACCGAACACAGCGACTACAAACACGACCCCCTCGGCCGGTTGCACCGCACCGGCAACTTCGTCGGCGTCACCACCTATGGGTCGGCGGCCGACGCCGACCGCATGATTCGCATGGTGCGCAAGATCCACACCAAGGTCACCGGCATCGCCCCCGACGGCCGTCCCTACGAGGCGAACGATCCGCACCTGCTGAACTGGGTGCACTGCACCGAGGTCGACAGCTTCCTCACCGCCTATCGCCAGTACGGCGCCGACGATCTCGGCCGCCGGCAGCGTGATGCATACGTCGCCGGGATGGCCGAGATCGCCACTCGGCTCGGGGTCGACGAACCACCACGATCCGAGACCGAACTCGCCGAACAACTCGCGGCGTTCCGGGTCGAGCTGCGGGCCAACGCACAATCGGCCGACACCGCCCGCTGGCTGCTGAACCCGCCGCTGCCCGCCGCGGCCAAGACCACCTACCCACTGATCGCCGCCGCGGCCATCACGTCGCTGCCGCCGTACGCCCGCAAGCTGCTCCGGCTTCCCGCGCTGCCGCTGGTCGAACCGTTGTTGATCAAGCCCGCCGCCACCGCCCTCACCCGGACCCTGGGCTGGATCCTCCGGCCGTAGCCAACGAAATCCTCAGTGATGCCGCGCGCGGGGCGCGCGTCACCACTGACCGAACGGGTCAGAACATGATTACGCTGCGGCGATGGCCATCAGCATCGACCTCACCGGGCGGACGATCGCGGTCGTGGGCGGCGGCGGAGGTGGTATCGGAACTTCGATCTGCGAGCGGCTGGCCATCGCCGGCGCCGACATCGCCGCGCTCAGCGCCGAAGCCGCTCATGTCGACGACACCGTGGAACGGGTCGAAGCGCTGGGCCGAGCGGCCACCGGTCAGGTGGTCGACGTCCGGGATGCCGACGGGTTGACCGCAGCCCTCGACGCCGCAGCCGCCGACGCCGGCCGGTTCGACGGGCTGGTGAACGTGGTCGGCGGGGTGCAGGTGCCCTACTGGGATCGCCTGCTCGACTACCCGATCGAGACCTTCGATCACCTGATCGCGACCAACCTGCGCTACGCCTTGGTCGGCTGCGCCCACGTGGCTCGCGGGCTGGTCGACGCCGGGCGGCCCGGCTCGATGGTGAACATCTCCTCGATCGCCAGCCGCAGCGCACCGCTGATGGCCGGCTACGGCGCGGCCAAGGCCGGGCTCGATGCGCTGACCCGCACGATGTCGGCCGAGTGGGGCCGGTTCGGCATCCGGGTGAACAACGTCGCGCCAGGATCGATCAACACACCGCGATCGGGACGCTCCGATTCGGATCTGGTCGACGACGCGGCCAAACAGATCCCGCTCGGTCGGCGGGGCACGCCCCAGGACGTCGCCGACGCCACTGCGTTCCTGCTGTCCGATGTCGCCGGCTACATCACCGGCCACACCCTCGTGGTCGACGGCGGGGCCAGCTACCGCAGCGCCGGCCTCGACGACAGCGACCTCCCGGCCCAGGTCACCAACCCGGCGATCCGGGCTCGATTCGAAAGCGACGGGGCAACATGAACCTGGCCGATGTCCAAGCGCTGATGGAAGAGCTCTACGGCCCGGGCGATCGCGAGCGAGGCCTGCCGTCGACCGTCGCCTGGCTGGCCGAAGAGGTCGGCGAGCTGGCCCAGGCGGTGCGCAAAGGCACCCGCGAGCAACAGCTGCACGAATTGGGCGACGTGTTGGCCTGGTTGGCCTCGTTGGCCAATCAGCTCGACCTCAGCCTCGACGACGCCATGCAGCGCTACGTCGACGATCCGCCCTGATCGGTGAAGTCGATCGGCGGCGGTACTAGATCGGCAGCGCTTCGGCGATCTGGATCGCGTTGAGCGCCGCGCCCTTGCGGAGGTTGTCACCGCTGAGGAACAGGGCCAGCCCGTTCTCGACGGTGGGGTCGACCCGGAAGCGACCGACCAGCGTATCGTCGATCCCGGCCGCCTTCTGGGGCGTCGGCATCTCGCTGAGGGCCACGCCCGGGGCATCGGCCAGGATCTCGCGAGCGTGCTCGGGCGTGAGGGCCCGCTCGAAGCGGGCATTGATCGCCAGCGAATGACCGGTGTAGACCGGCACCCGTACGCAGAGCGCAGAGACCATGAGTTCGGGCAGGCTGAGTATCTTGCGGCTCTCGTCGCGCAGCTTCTGTTCCTCGCTGGTCTCGGCCAGACCGTCGTCGATGATCGAGCCGCACAGCGGCACGACGTTGTAGGCGATCGGTGCGGCGAAGTTCTCGGGCGCGGGGAAATCGACCGAACGACCGTCGAAGGTGAGCGAGCTGGCGTCGCCCACTTTGGCGACCTGGGTCGCGAGCTCCTCGACCCCGGACAGGCCGGCGCCTGACGCGGCCTGGTACGTGTTGACGACCATCGACACGAGACCCGAGGCATCACTCAGCGGCTTGAGCACCGGCATTGCAGCCATCGTCGTGCAATTGGGGTTGGCGACGATGCCCTTGGGAATGGTCGCGAGCTCGCTGCCGTTGACCTCGGGAACG
>JABDJW010000011.1 GCA_013002375.1 Acidimicrobiales bacterium
TCGCAGTGTCCATCAATGCGTGGACCACTGCCCCGTGCACGACCCCGTTGGGGTTGTGGTGGCGATCCTCGACGTCCAGTTCGACAACGACCCGGCCGTCACGGCTCTCGACGTTGAAACCGAGCAGATCTTGAAAGGGGAAATACCCCTCGGGCAGCGACTCCGGTGAAGGCATGGACATCGAGGTTAGAGCACCCCTCGACCGGCGCCGCCCACGACTACGCGGGCCGGTAGGCGACGACACCCCCGACGGGGTTGGGCGGGCTGGTGAAGAACCAGAAGCCGTACGGGGCGAGCACCGTGCCGTCGCTGATGCTCACCCCACCGCCGACATCCGCGCCCAGATCGTCGGACCACAAGATCGAGCCGTCGTCGGCATCGATGGCGTAGAGGTCGCCGGGCGTGGTGGGCTGAAAGAGCACGCCGTTGGCGTACGACAGCGCGCCGAACGACGACGCCGGCATGGTGGTCTGCCACAGGATCGAGCCATCCGATGCATCGAGCGCGGAGGTCAACGAGGTGTTGACCGAGCTGGTGAAGTTGTAGGGATCGACCATCTGGTTCGTGCTGACGTAGATCACCCCATCGACGTACACCGAGGTCGTCATCACCCCTCCGAGCGGGCTCCCGGGGGCCAACTCGCGGGCCCAGACGGTGTCGCCGGTGTCGCGATCGAGCACCGCGTACACGCCGGCTTTGTCGCCGACCCCGACCACGTCCTGGCCACCGATCGTGAAGAGGTTCGGGGCCGCGCCGATGTCGGCATCGGGCCCCTGCGGGGGCGTGCCGAAGATCGTGTAGACGTCGCCCTCGGTGAATTGCCGCGACCATTCGATCGAGCCGGTGGCGTAGTCGATGGCCAGCAGCGCATCGCTGAGCGGGGCGGCCGGTTCCTCGTAGGTGTTCCCGGTGCCGATGAAGATGAGGCCGCGGCTCCGATCGACGGCGGCGGTCGACCAGACCGACACGCCGGCGCCTGCCGTTGCGTCGTTCTCGGTCATGTACGTGCGCCACAGCTCGGCTCCGGTCGATCGATCGAGCGCGACCACGCTGCCCCTGAACGTGTAGTCGGGAAGCGGCACGGCGAGCTCGTAGGACGCCACGCCGATGATGATGCGATCGTCGATCACGACCGGCGAGCCGAAGATGCGGGCGAAGGGGTGGGCATCGAGCGAGACGCTCCACTGCACCGCTCCGGTCGTTCGGTTGACCGAATGGAAATCGCCCTGGCCGTCACCGATGAACACCGAGTTCCCGTAGATGGTCGGCGTGGCATCGACCATGACTCCCGCACCGGCGCCCGTGGTCAGCAGGGTCTGCCAGTTGAGTTGACCATCGGCGAGGTCGACCGAGCGCAGGTAACCGTCCCACGAACCGAAGAACACCTTATCGCCGAAGGCGATCGGCGTGCTGGTGACCCCGTCGACACCGTCGTAGCGCCAGGCCTCGGTCAGCGTGGCGACGTTGGCGGGCGAGATGGTGGACTCGAACCCATTGGCCCGGCTGTTGTGCTCGTTCCAGCCGAGCGAGGTCCAGCAGCTCGACGCCAGGAGGGCGAAGGCTGCCAGAACGAATCCCAGTTTGCGTTGGTGTACGGGCATGGCGCGACCGTACGTTGCGGGACCTGATCGCTCAATTGGGACTTGGTCAGAGCGGCGGCAAGTTCCGACGGACGTAGCCGTCGAAGTGCGGGATGGCGAACTCGATCCAGCCATAGCGGGGCGCCGACAGTTCCCTCGCCCGGCGCCGCTGGTTTAACGCACTCCGTTAAACCCTAGGCATGTTTGCCGAAGCGCTGGCTACCGAACGCGCCCGGGCAACGGCTTCACGTCATAGCCGGTTCGCGGGAGTGCTGGGTTCCCGGGATCTGGCGGGTCGGGCCGTTGTCGGCGGTCTGGTCGACGAGCAAGAAGCTGGCGCCCAGGTACGGGCAGGGCAGTGTAACTACTTCAGCGGTCCGACAAGGTACGGCCACAGGAGCGGGTAGAACTTCATCGACGAATAGTTGTCGATCGTGTCACGCAATTCCTTGTTGCCGACCTTGGTGAGTCCGGCGGTGTAGTCGAAGTCGGGACCAACCGTGTCGACGCCGAGAAACCTGAAGATCTTCTGGTATTCGTCTGCCGGCCGTTCGGCCAGGTCTTCGTAGTAGACCGTCATTGTCGGGTGACCAAGTTGCTTGGCAAAACGCCTCAGTCGGATGGTATTGCGCCAATAGGCAAGCGTCATCGATTGCAGCTGCCACAGATCGAAGGTCTGCCGCCCCTGACGAGGCACGTTCTTCCCGCTGCTCTCCCAACTGCCTCGCTGCTCGGAGAGGTAGGCCGATGTCGCCTGCTTGAGCTTGTTGCGCCGGATCAGCACGATCAGCTTCCAGGAACCCGCCTGACCACTGTCTTCGATGTCCCGCAAGACATCACCGACGTCGTCCGGTCCCAGCTGGTACTTGAACGGGTTCAGGGTGGCGCCGTGTTGGGCTCCCGAATCGTCGCCCGGACCATTGGCATAGTAGTCGCGGAAGTAGTCGAGTTTTGTCTGCTTGTCCTCGGACAAGACGGGATTCATCAGCTCGAGCGCGCAGTGTATTTGGGGATGGCCGTCCATCGCTTGCCCGAGCATGGTGGAACCCGTGCGGGCCAGCTTCAGAACCAGGAACATCCTGCGAATCATAGCGGTGCCGAGGATCACGTCGTGCCGCTCGTGCCCTCTCCGCAGGCGCCGGTGCGCATGTTGATGGTGACCGGCAAGCCGTGGCACAGGTACTCGACCGGCCCGGTACGAACGCACTTGCCATCGACGTACACAGAGCCCGCCGGGCAGTCGGGGGTGCCGGGCGCGACCAGGGCACCTTCCGGGCACGTCGGCGCACCGGGTAGCGACCGCGTCTCGCTCACGCAGGCTCCAGCCACCTCGATCGAACCGGCCGGAATCCCGGTTCGCTGGTTTCCGCTCGCCG
>JABDJW010000014.1 GCA_013002375.1 Acidimicrobiales bacterium
GGTCATGCCCCTGCCGGTCGGCGGCGCCTTCCACACGCCGCTGATGGCACCGGCCCGTGATCGGCTGCGCAAGGCCATCGACCAGCTCGAATTTCGCTCGACCGAAGGGACCGTCGTGGCCAATGTCGACGCCACGGTGCACGATTCGCCGGCCGATTGGTGCGACCTGCTGCACGCGCAACTCACCAGCCCGGTGCGGTGGCGCCAGAGCCTGCACACCCTGGCCGATGCCGGCTTCACCACCTTCGTCGAACTGGGGCCCGGCACGGTGCTGACCGGCACGGTCAAGCGCACCCTCAAGGGCAGCAAGCACCTCTCGGTGTCGGCCCCCGACGACATCGATGCGGTACTCGCCGAGCTGGCCGGCCCGCCGACATCGAGTGCCGGACAGCTCGAGGGCGAACACCTCTTCGCCACCGAACGGTTGGTCGTCAGTCCGGCGGCGGGTGTCTTCACCCCGCTCGACGGGCTGAGCGAAGATGCCGGCGTCACCACCGGGCAGCTGCTTGGCCACGTCGGGGAACACGAGGTGCGCTCGGCCTTCACCGGCCACTTGGTCGGCGTCTTGGCCATGGAGGGCGAACGGGTGTCCGCCCGCGCGCCGATCGCCTGGTTGCGGATCATCGAATGACCGGGGCCCGCATCATCGGTTGGGGCACGGCCCTGCCCGAGAAGGTCGTCACCAACGACGATCTGGCCCAGACCCTCGACACCAGCGATGCCTGGATTCGCGAGCGCACCGGCATCGCTGAGCGTCGTATCGGCGGCTCAACCGCCGGATTGTCGGTCCAGGCCGCGCAGGCGGCCATGAGCAAGGCCAACGTCAGCCCCGACGACATCGATCTGCTCGTGCTCTCCACCACCACCGCCGACCAGCTGTTCCCGGCCACCGCGTCCGTCGTGCAAGCCGAGCTGGGCCTCACCTGCGGAGCCTTCGATCTCAACGCCGCGTGCAGCGGTTTCGCCTACGGATTGGTAACCGCGTCGGCGATGGTGAACGCGGGGTTCGAGACCATCTTGGTGATCGGCGCCGACACCCTGAGCCGTTTCGTGAACTGGGACGACCGCGGCTCGGCCATCCTGTTCGGCGACGGCGCCGGAGCGATCGTGCTCCAAGCCAGCGACGAGCAACACATCCTCGGTTCGGATCTCGGAAGCGACGGCACCGCGGCCGGCATCTTGTTCTGCGAGCACGGCGGAAAGATCGAAATGGAGGGCCGGGAGGTCTTCCGGCGAGCGGTTCGGGCCATGGTCGGCTCCGGTCACCGGGCCATGGACCAAGCCGGCGTGACCCCAGCCGACATCGATTGGGTCGTTCCCCACCAGGCCAATACCCGCATCATCGACAGTGCGTGCAGCAAGCTTGGTTTCCGACCCGAGCAAGCGATCGATGTACTGCACTACACCGGCAATACCTCGTCGGCCTCGATCCCGCTGGCCCTCGGGGCGGCCGCCGACGACGGGCGTATCGCGTCGGGCGATCTTCTGCTGTTCGTCGGCTTCGGTGCCGGCATGACCTGGGCCGCGACGGTCGTCCGGTGGAATCCATGACCGACGCCGCGTCACGCGTCGTCCTCGTCACCGGGGGCAATCGCGGCATCGGTCTTGCGACGGCCAAGGCCTTTGCCGAGGCGGGCCATCGGGTCGCCATCACCGTCCGCAGCTCGCCGCCCGCCGACGCCGACCAGTTGCTGGCCGTGCCGTGTGACGTCACCGACCCCGAATCGATCGAATCCGCGTTTGCCGCGATCGAACAGCAACTCGGTCCGGTCGAGATCCTGGTATCGAACGCCGGCATCACCCGCGACGGGCTGGTGTTGCGGATGGGCGACGCCGATTTCACCGACGTGCTCGACGCCAACCTCACCGGCGGGTTCCGGATGGCCAAGCGGGCCGTGAAGTCGATGATGCGGGCCCGGTTCGGCCGGATCATCTTCGTCTCGTCGATCGTCGGTGCTGCCGGCCAGGCCGGCCAAGCCAACTATGCGGCCTCCAAGGCCGGGCTGGTGGGCTTGGCTCGCTCGCTGGCCAAGGAGTTCGCCAGCCGCAACGTCACGGTCAACGTCGTGGCCCCCGGCCCGATCGCCACCGACATGTTTGCCGAGCTCAACCCCGAACAACAGGCTGCGATCACTGACGCGGTGCCGCTCGGCCGGGTCGGCGAACCGACCGATGTCGCGGCCGCCATCCAGTTTCTGGCGTCCGACGCCGCCGGCTATCTGACCGGTGTCCTGCTACCGGTCGATGGCGGAATGGCCATGGGCGTCTAGCCTGTGGGCGAAACATCCGCACCCGTGCGGACGAACAGGAGAAACATCACGTGAGTGAAGAGAATTTCGATCGCTTCAAGAAGTGCGCCGTCGAGGTCCTCGGCGTCGATGCCGACAAGGTCACCAAGGAAGCGTCCTTCGCCGACGACCTCGATGCCGACAGCCTCGATCTCGTCGAGCTGGTCATGGCTCTCGAGGAGGAATTCGACGTCGCTGTCGATGAGGAGGAGCTCGAGGGTATCGCCACCATCGGTGCCGCCTTCGACCTGGTCGTCGGCAAGCTGTAATGCCCACCGGGAGCGTCCAAGGTCGGCGAGTCGCCGTCACCGGCCTCGGGGTCGTCGCCAGCTGCGGCGTCGGGCCCGATGCCTTCTGGGCCGGCCTCAACGGCCCACCCCCGGAAGGCGAGCGCCGGGTCGCCGACTGGGATCCCTCGCCGTGGTTCGACAAACCCAAGGACGCCCGACGCACCGATCGATTCGCCCAGTTCGCGCTGGCCGGTGCTGCGATGGCCCTCGAGCAGGCCGGCTCGCTCCCCTATGACCCGTCGCGTATCGGTACCTGGATCGGCACCGGCGTGGGCGGCATCGCCACGCTCGAAGAACAGATCAACATCAACG
>JABDJW010000027.1 GCA_013002375.1 Acidimicrobiales bacterium
CGGAGGCGCACAACGTCGCCGCCACGCAGCCCACCTCAACTTGCGGATCG
The DNA here is from genome assembly GCA_013002375.1 of Acidimicrobiales bacterium. Classification (GTDB taxonomy): domain Bacteria; phylum Actinomycetota; class Acidimicrobiia; order Acidimicrobiales; family SHLQ01; genus JABDJW01. The sequence continues at coordinate 51 of JABDJW010000027.1, forward strand.
CGCCGTTCGTCGCCCTGACGCTGCTACTTGAGTTTGCGGATCGCGATGATGATCGCGATCACGATCAGGATCACGAAGAGCACCGGGCCGACCCAGGACGACTCGGTCGCGACCTCGTCCACGATCTCCTGCAGTGCAAGCATCATGGCCGGCCCGTTTCGGTCGGCTCGGGCAAGGAACGGCGGAGGAAATCCAGCTGCAGTCGCAGCAGGTTCTCGGCCACCGCTTCCTGCGGGGTCATGTGGGTGACACCCGACAGCGGCAGCACCTCGTGGGGACGACCGGCCTCGAGCAACGCCCGCGACAGCTGCAGCGTGTGGGCCGCCACCACGTTGTCATCGGCCAAGCCGTGGATCAGCAACAGGGGTCGGTCGAGTTGGGGCGCGAGCGGCGTGAGATCGGTGCGGGCGTAGTGCTCGGGGAACTGCTCGGGATGGCCGAGGTAGCGCTCGGTGTAGTGCGTGTCGTACAACCGCCAATCGGTGACCGGCGCGCCGGCGATGCCGACGTGGAAGACGTCGGGCCGCTCGAGCACGGCCAGCGCGGCCAAGTAGCCGCCGAACGACCAGCCCCGAATGCCGACCCGGCTGAGGTCGCAGAGATAATCGTCGGCCACCGCCCTCAACGCATCGACCTGATCCTCCAGCACCGGTTGGGCCAGGTCGCCCCAGACCTCCCGTTCGAAGTCGCCACCCCGTCCCGGCGTACCCCGGCCATCGGTGACGATCACGATGAAGCCCTGATCGGCGAACCACTGGCTGGTCAGAAACAGGTTGTGGGCGTATTGCACCCGCTGGGCGTGAGGACCGCCGTAGGGATCCATCAGAACCGGCAGCGGCGAGCCATCATGGTCGTGCGGCAGCAGTACGGCGGTCGCCAGCCGGCGAGCACCGACCTGCAACAGCTCGACGTTCGGCGCGAGCACCGGGGTCTCGGCGTAGGTCTCGACGTCGGCCACCAGATCGGCGCTCCCCTCGCCCAGGCGAAGCACCCGATGGCGACTTCCGGGGTAGTCGAGCGTCGCCGACGACACGACGACGAGATCGCCGCCGATCACTGCGCCGTGGACACCGTCGGTCGACGTCAGCCATTCGATGTCACCCGACGCGAGCTCGAACCGGCCGACATGCACGACGGCGGCATCGGCCAACGATGCGGTGAGCCAGACGTACTCGGCATCGGCATCGAGCACCCGACGGACCTGGATGTCGTCGGGCGTCATCGGCTCGCCGTCCAGCAGCAGCCGACGGGCCGAACCGATGTCGGCGACCGTGACCAAGGCCGAGCCGGCCCACATCGGCGTGCCCGGAACGAGCTCGACCCACCGCGGATCGGTGTGTCGGTGCAGCTCGGTGACCGCGCCGGTGCGAGCGTCGGCCCGGAGCACCGCGAAGGTGCGCTGATCGCGGGACTGCACCGTCAGAACCAGGTCGGCGGCCGCCGGATCGTCGGCGGCGGCGAAGGTATGCCAGCCCACATCGGCGAGGTACTCGAACTCGGTCCCGGCCCAGTCGATGTCGACTCGGCTGCCGTCCAAACCAATGACCGCGAGCCCGACGGTCGGGTTGGTGGTACCGGCCGCCGGATAGCGGATGGCCCGCGGTTCGGCCGCGGGATCGACCGGTGCGGCGATGTGCCACGTCATGACCGCGGCGTCGTCGACGCGGGTGACAGCCAGGCGGGTGCTGTCGGGCGACCACCAGAACCCGCGGGAGCGGCCCATCTCCTCGGCCGCGATGAAATCGGCCGAGCCCCAGGTGACCGCGGGCTGGTCGGCTTCGCCGATCAGTTCGACATCAGCCGTTGCCCCTGGTGTTTGGGGGTCGGCGGTGCTCGTGACCCGGACGGTCGCGCCCGAGACGTACGCCACCCGAGCCCCGTCGGGCGACAAGCGGGGGTCGAACACGCCGGAGGCAGCCGGCAGCTCGGTTACTCCGGCGCCGCCAGGGTCGGCGCCAAGCTCAGCACCGGAATCGGCTCCGAGAGTAGCGAGGAACAACCGGCCGGAAAGGGCGAAGCAGGCGGTGGTCAGGTCGGTGTCCGAACTGAACGCCACCACTCCCGAGCCGCCTTCCCGGGCCCGTTCCCGGCGTGCCCGTTCGGCCGGCGGTAGATCCTCGTCGCCACCGTTGAGCAAGGCGGCGGCGTCGACGACCAACCGGGTCTCGCCGGTGTCGACATCGATACACCACAGCGAGTTGGCCGCGACCCCGGGTGCTGCCGAACGAAGGAACGCGACGCGCGAGCCGTCGCCCGCCATCGCGAAGTTGCGGGGCGACCCGACGGTGAACCGGCGGGTCCGAGCATGCTGACGGGGAAAGGATTCAGGGGCTTCAGGCGTCGACATCGCTGGCAATCTACTGCGCCGGTTGGCCCGGCCCGCCGGTCGCGCCGGGAACCAGTGGATGAGCAGCCAGCCACCGGTGGACGCGCCACGCGAACAACCCGCCGGCGAACGCCGCGACGGTGACAAGACCGTGGGCCCACCGGTACCCCGACGCGATGGCCAACCGAAGATCGGGCCCCAAGGCGACATCGTCGTCGCCGGCCAAGAGGTCGCGGACCGGCTCGACCATGCCGACCTCGCGCTCGACGACGAACAAGATCACGGCTCCGATCAGCGAAACCGACAACATCACGCCACCGAAACGGAAGAACTGATGGGCCGAGTTCACCCGACCGATCTCGGCCTGCGGGGCTCGGTTCTGGATGATCGTGAGGTACGGCACGCTGAGCAGACCGATACCGAGTCCACGCACCACACCGACCAGCGCAAGCTCCTGGTACGTCGGCGTCAGCCCGAGCCAGAGTCCACCGAAACACCCGAGAAAGAGCACGACGAAACCGGCCAGCGCGATGCGACTGGCCTCGAAGCGGGCGAACGCTCGACTGGCCGCCTGGGCCCCAACCGTCCATGCCAGCGAGAAGAACAACAGCGAAAAAGCGGCGACCCGAACCGAGCGATCGAGCGAACCCCGAACGACGAGCGGGAGATACACGTGAGGACCGATCCCGGCCAACAACGCCAGCGACGAGGCCAGGCCCATCGACCGGTAGGGATCGCGGGCGATGTGGGCTCGGACCATCAGCGGGTGCGAAATCGATCCTGCGTGGCGCCACCAGCCGGCGCCGATCGCCAGAGCCACCCCGCCCAGGACCGCGGTCCACACCGAGACGGTCGACAGCGCGCCGACGAACGTCGACACGAAGAGGGTGGCCAAGAAGAGCCCCAGCCAGTCGGTGGGCGCTTCGACCGCGGAATCGAGCTTGGCCGGCAGGCGCTTCGCGGCCAGGAAATAGGCCAGCGCGCCCAGCGGGATGTTGATCCAGAACACACCTTGCCAGCCCCCGTTGCCCACGAAGAAGGCCGCCAGGGCCGGACCGAGTACCGACATCACGCCCCAGACCACGGACTGGGCCGCGTATTGCTTGGCTCGCAACGCATCGGGAAAGGCCAACCCGACCGTCGCCAACGCCGTCGCCACGAGCGCACCCCCGCCCAACCCCTGCACGACCCGCAGGCCCACCAGCCACGCCATCGTCGGCGCCAGCGCGCAGCCGATACTGGCCGCGACGAAGACCACCAACGAGCCGACGTACACCACGCGCACCCCGCGCTGATCGATGATCGGTCCCGCGGCGAGGGTCGCGATCGTGCTCGACAGGAGGTAGGCGGTGAGCACCCACGGGGACAGCCGCACACCACCGAGGTCGGCGGTGATTTCGGGCAGCACCGCGGCGACGGCCAGGCCCTCGAAGGCGGCCAGGCCAATGGTGAGGAGCAAGGCAAACGAGACCGGCCGGTAGCCGGGGGCAAAGACCGATCGGGTCGGCGCCGGATTCGGGGCAGGGTTCGATGGCGGCCCGTTGCTCACCCGCTCACGCTAGATCGGACGCCGGGGCAACGAGCAGATTTCGAGCGCTTTCGATCCATCGGTAACGTTGAAGCTCCTGCCAGCAACAGACCCCGCACAGCTGGGGTCCCGTCATCCTCACGTTCCCGACAACTGCGGAGGACTAGCGGATGGTGAAGCGGGCCATCTCGCGACGGGCCGGGTAGTGATCGGCGACGGCGTTGTGCTGGGTCGTACGCTCGTCCCAGAGGCAGAGTTCGCCCTCGGTCCACTGATGCCGATACTGCAGCGATGGATCGGCGACGATGGCGAACAACTGGCGCAACACCATGGCGCTTTCCTCGGGCCGGAGGCCGTCGATGCTGCGGGTGAAGCCGGCATTGACGTTCAGGTACTTCCGCCCACTGACCGGATGGGTGGCGACGACCGGTGACGAGACTCCAGGGAACGCTTCGCGGGTCTTGGCGGTGAGCTCGACACCGGCTTTGTCCTCGAAGGCATGACCGCGACCCATGTCGTGGGTCGCGGTGAGGGTTTCGATCCACGCCTGCATGGGCGCCGAGACACGATCGTAGGCGGCACAGGTATCGGCCCAGATCGTGTTGCCGCCCCGCTCGGGCATTTCGATACAGCGCAGGCTGCCGATCACCGGCGGTTCCGGATCCCACGACACATCGGTGTGCCACTGATCCTGATACGGCGGATGATCAGCGTCATCGACGATGTGCGAGGCGGTCGCCGTGGTTGCCCCGGCCATCCGGGCCAACGGGTGGATGTACGGCTCGCCCAGCAGGGTGAGCAACGCGGCTTGGCCCTCGTCATCGATGGCCGAACCATCGAAGAACAGCAGCTGGTGCTCGGCCAACAGAGTCGTCAGTTCGGCGCCGAGTTCGGGGGAGGGCTGATCGAGGTCAAGCCCCTCGATTCGAGCGCCGAAGCGCGCCGGCAACGGGGTTATCGTGGCGCTCATCGCCTCACGTTGTCAGCTCGCGTCGGCCCGTGCCAGTTGCCGGCTGCCAACGCCACCGGCCGACGCGAGGTCCGGGGAAACGGGATTCGGAAACGGATCGCGCATGTCCGCTCGCCACCGGCCACAATGGCGGGATATGAGTTCCACGCCGGTCGACGACGAGACCACCACCGCCCTGTTCCTGTTCAACAAGTACCGGGCCGACACCGCCGAGCAAGCCAAGGCCGAACGGGCCATCAAGAAGGCCGAGAACGCCAAAGAGCAGGCCGCCGCGGCGGTACGAAAGCTGAACGACAACCCCAAGGCCAGCGCCGAGCAGAAGGCTGAAGCCGAGGCCGCCTACCGCGACGCGGTGGCCAACCTGCAGCGGGTCAAGGACGGCGAACCGCCCGCCGAAGAAGCCCCCGCCGAGGAAGAAGCCAAAGCCGAGGAAGCCCCCGCCGCCGAAGAAGCCCCCGCCGAGGACGCCAAGGTCGAGGA
>JABDJW010000040.1 GCA_013002375.1 Acidimicrobiales bacterium
GGGTCGCGGTTGTCGGCGATCCATGCCGCACAGTTCTCGTCGTTGCCGGCCAGGACGTCGGCCGCCATGACGGCGTGCTTCACCTCGGCATGCAGCGGATTCATGATGGCCGAGGTCATGCCGGCGCCGATACCCATGGCCAAGAAGGTGCCGGTGATGGTGTGCCGATTCGGCAGCCCGAAACTGACGTTCGAAGCGCCACACGTGGTGTTCACGCCCAATTCGTCGCGCAGTCGACGGACGAGCGCGAAGACCTGCTGACCGGCGGTGCCCATCGCGCCGATCGGCATGACGAGCGGATCGACCACGACGTCGGCCGCCGCGATGCCGTGATCGGCAGCCCGGTTGACGATCCTTTTCGCGACCTCGAACCGGACGTCGGGATCCTCGGAGATCCCGGTCTCGTCGTTGGAGATCGCGACCACTGCCGCGCCAGCCTTGGCGACCAGCGGGAGCACTCGTTCGAGGACTTCGTCCTCGCCGGTGACCGAGTTGATCAGGGGTTTGCCCTCGTACACCGCGATACCGGCCTCGAGGGCCTCGATGATCGACGAGTCGATCGACAGCGGGACATCGGTCACCGATTGCACCAGCTGAATGGCCTTGGCCAACAACGCCGGTTCGTCGGCCAGCGGAATACCCGCATTGACATCGAGCATGTGCGCGCCGGCGGCGACCTGGGCCACCGCGTCGGCCTCGACCCGGCTGAAGTCGCCCTCCTTCATCTCGGCGGCCAGCAGCTTGCGGCCGGTGGGATTGATGCGTTCGCCGATCATGACGAACGGCCGGCCGAAGCCGATCACGACCTCTTTGGTGGCCGAACTGATGACGGTGTCGGTCATGATGCTCCTCGGTTAGGCCGAAGCCGCTCGGCGTTTTTGGACCAGCGCGGTAGCGGTCTCGGCCGCGACCGCAGCATCGCGGCAGTAGGCGTCGGCGCCGATCGCTTCGCCGAACTCCTCATTGAGCGGCGCGCCGCCGACCAGCACGATGTAGTCGTCGCGCATGCCCTTCTCGATCAAGGTGTCGATGACGACCTTCATGTAGGGCATCGTGGTGGTGAGCAACGCCGACATTCCGATGATGTCGGGCTGGTGTTCCTCGATCGCGGCCAGGAACTCGTCGACGTCGGTGTTGATACCCAGATTGATGACGTCGAAACCGGCACCTTCGAGCATCATGGCCACCAGGTTCTTGCCGATGTCGTGAATGTCGCCCTTGACCGTTCCGATCACGACCGTGCCCGCAGCCTCGGCATCGGATTCGGCCAACAGCGGCCGCAGGATGGCCATGCCGGCCTTCATCGCGTTCGCGGCCAGCAGTACTTCGGGGACGAACAGAATGCCGTCGCGGAAATCGATGCCGACGATACGCATGCCTTCGACGAGGGCATCGTTGAGCACCTTTTCCGCGTCCCACCCACGATCGAGCAGGATCTGGGTGCCTTCGGCGATCTCATCACCGAGCCCGTCGTAGAGATCGTCGTGCATCTGCGCGGTGAGATCGTCGTCGGACAGGCTGGAGAGGTCGATCTCCTCCTCGTCCCCCGCAAGCTCGTCACTCATGTGCGAATCCTTTCGACCGGCACCCAGAACCGGGCCGGTCGGCAACAATGTAGCGGGTCGGGTTCAGCCACGTTCCACAGTACAGAACCGTTCCGTATTGTGGAAGTAGCTCGTCGTTACCGGTCCGGTCCTTTGGTACGAAGGGTCACCCTGCAGGCGGCCCGGTCTCAGAAATCGGTGGGGATCCCGCGATAGGCCCCACGCCGCCGCACGACCTTCGTGCCGAGTTCGGGAATGTCGTCGTGATAGCCGAGGATGATGACCCGATCGTCGACATCGAGGCGCAGGTCGGCTGGCGGGTGCATGACCGTGGAGCCGTCCACCCGGCGAACTCCCACGATGAGGTAGCCGTGCGCACCGCGGACCTCGACTTCGCCGAGCGTGCGATTGAGCCATGGCGAGGAGGCCTTCAGCTCGATTTCGTCGAATTCGAGGCCGAGCTGCACGAGGTCGACATCTCCGGATTCCGTCAGCCCTTCCAGCAGCTCCTCGGCGCTGGGGCGGACGATCAGCTGTGACATCTTCATGGCGCCGATGTCGGTCGGCAGGACGACGGTGTTTGCACCACAGTTGCGGAGCTTGTCCTCGGTGTTGCGATCGTCGGCCCGGGCCAGGATCTGCATGGTCGGGTTCATCGCTCGGCCCGTGACGGTGACGAAGACATTGGCGGCGTCGTTGGAGAGCACGGTGGCGAGCGTTTCGGCGCGACCGATGCCGGCGCGCTCCAGGACGGGCTCGAAGGTGGCGTCGCCCACGATCCAAGGTCGCCCACCCTCGACCGGGACTCGTTCGAACGCATCGGGGTCGGCGTCTATGGCCACGAATGGCTTGCCGGCTGCGGTCAGCTCCGCCGCGAGAGACTGACCCATCCGCCCGTACCCGCAGATGATCGTGTGGTTCCGAAGACCCTCGATGTCTTTGTTCATACGTCGCGCTCCAAACGCTCGGTTGATCTCACCGTCGACGACCAGCTGAATGAAGCCGCCGACGGTGTAGATGACTGCGCCGTACCCGGCGACGATGATGAACCCGGTCAACAGCCGCAGTTCGGTGGTGTCGACGGGCCGGACCTCGCCGTAGCCGACCCCGAAGATGGTGATCACCACCATGAAGGCCGAGTCGTCGAGTCGCCAGCCGGCTGCGGCGTAGCCCAGAACGCCGATCAGACACACCGCGAGCAGCGAGCCGGCACCGGCGTACATCTTGGGCAGCGCCCGTCTCCCTGCAGTGGCTTGGGTCCCCGGATCCGAGTGGCCTTCGGCGGTAGCCATCACCTGCGTCGCCGATCGCCACCGGTCACCTGATGTACAGCATCTCGCGGTACTTCGGCAGCGGCCAGTACTCGTCGGCGACGCAGAGCTCGAGCGCGTCGGCGGCCGTGCGAATCTCGCTCATGAGGGGCACCACCGTGTCCGCGCAGTACGCCATGTGGGTCGCAGTGTCGTCGAAGAGGTGCGTCTCGAGCGCCTCCTCCAGAGCAGCGACCTTGACCATCATGGAATCAAGCGTGCCAGCCACCGATTTCAGCGTGCCGATGTCGAACGCGACACCCAACTGCTCACCGGTCTCGAGGGTGCGGGCGAGGTCGGCTGCGTACCCCATGGCCGCCGGGTAAACCACCGTGCGCGCCAGTTCGGCAGCCAGTGCGGCCTCCACCCCGATCGACAGGATGTACTGCTCGGCATAGACCTCGTACCGGCTCTCCAGCTCTGCTCGGCTCAGCACCTCCGTGCGTTCGAACAGCTCCTGCACCACCGGTGTCATCAACTCGGGGAGCGCCTCGGCGGTGGTCGGGATGTTGCGCAGCCCGCGCTCGGCCGCCTCGACGTGCCAGGCCTCGGCGTAGCCGTCGCCTCCGAAGATGACCGAACCGTGCAGCTCCATGATCTCCTGGAGGACGGTGGCCACCGCAACAGCCAGCTGATCGGTGCCCGCCAATTCGACCTCGAGTCGGTCGGCGACCCAATCCAGTGAGTCGGCAAGGATCGTGTTCATCGCCACCAGCGGGCCGGACACCGATTGCCCGGACCCTACGGCGCGAAATTCGAACCGATTGCCGGTGAACGCGAACGGCGAGGTGCGGTTGCGGTCGCCGGGATCCCGCTCGAACGGCAGGATCTGCGAGAGCCCGAGATCCATGAGCCCGCCGTCGGAGGACGCGGAGGTCACCCCGTTCTTGATGTCCGCGAAGACGGACTCGAGCTGATCTCCCAGGTAGACCGACATGATCGCGGGCGGGGCTTCGTTCGCTCCCAGTCGGTGATCGTTGCCGGCCGAGGCCACCACGGCACGCAGGAGCGGACCGAACAGGTGGACGCCGCGGATGACGGCGCCGCAGAAGATCAGGAAATTCAGGTTGTCGTGTGGTGTCGACCCGGGGTCGAACAGGTTGCCCTGCGTGGCGTTGCCCACCGACCAGTTGACGTGCTTGCCCGAGCCGTTCACCCCGGCAAAGGGCTTCTCGTGCAGCAGACAGAGGAACCCGTGCTCCTTCGCGGTGGACTTCATGACGGTCATCATCAGCTGTTGGTGGTCGGCGGCGACGTTCGCCGCCTCGAAGTAGGGAGCGATTTCGAACTGGCCAGGCGCGACCTCGTTGTGGTGCGTCTTGGCGGGAATTCCCAGGCGATACAGCTTGTCCTCGAAATCCTGCATGAATACCTGGACTCGGGCGGGGATCGCACCGAAGTAGTGGTCGTCGAACTCCTGACCTTTGGGTGGAGCCGCGCCGAACACGGTCCGGCCCGCCAGCAGGAGGTCGGGGCGGTTGTTCGCGAAGTGGGCGTCGACCAGGAAATACTCCTGTTCGGCACCGCAGCTGGAGTTGAGGGTCTCGATCTCGACCTCACCCATCAGACTCAGCACCCGCCGGGCTGCCCGATCCATCGCTGCATTGGATCGCAGCAGCGGGATCTTCTTGTCGAGCGCTTCACCCGTCCACGACATGAACACGCTGGGGATCATCAGCGTGGCACCGTTCGGAGTGTGCATCACGTAGGCCGGACTGGTCGGATCCCAGGCGGTGTAGCCGCGAGCAGCGTTGGTCATACGGAGGCTGCCGTTGGGGAACGAGGAACCGTCGGGTTCACCCTTGATCAGCACGCTGCCCGTGAACTCGGTGATCGCCTTGCCCTCGGGGTTGGTGACAATGAAGCCATCGTGCTTCTCGGCGGTGATATTGGTCATCGGGAAGAAGATGTGGGAAAAGAACTTCGCGCCCTTGGCCAGGGCCCAGTCCTTCATCGCGGCGGCCACGACATCCGCGACCGCGGCGTCGAGTGGCGCTCCGGTCTGCACGGTCTTCTTCATCGCCTTGAACGCATTCTTCGACAAGGCTTCCTCCATGGTCGCCAGGTCGAAGACGTCGGTCGCCCAGATCTCACTCAGGGGTTCGGAAAGCTGTCCGTCCACGGCCGAGGAAGCCGTAATCTCCCTGATCGCCTTCGCGCGGGTCGTATTTGCACTCATGTCAGTCTCCACGTTCGTCAGAGGTCACGTCAGTCGCAACGCACTACGGAAACTACTGAGCCGCGATTGAGCGCGACACGGCCGGCCGGCCGACTTCACGTTCCGTTCATCGTCTCGAGACAGAACGCGTGCATTCGACGCTGGTGGCCGTGGGCGTACTTGGTGGCGGCACCGAAGTGCCATCGATTTCGCGCCCGAACGACCGATGGAACACGGTGATCTCGATACGATCGGTCCGTATGCCCTCCACCGCCATGACGCTCGCAGCGAACGCGCCCCACGACATCCCCGAGCAGCCCCACGAACTTTCCGTGCAGTGGCTCACCACCCAGCTCCGAGCCAGCAACACCATCGGTCCGGAGGCCGAAGTCCGCAGCTTCGACTACACACCACCATCGGCCGGCAACGCGATGAGCGGCGTCACCGTGCGGCTGCGGCTCGGCTACGACCAAGACCGGCCCGGCCAGCCAGCGACGGTCATCGCCAAGTTCGCGGCGGCCGATCCAGTCGTGAAGGGCATGCTCGAGGCGGCCGACACCTACGGCCGTGAGATCGCGTTCTACCGCGACCTCCAACAGCAGGTTCCGATTCCCTCACCCCGGTTCTGCGGCGGAGGCTGCGACCCAGCACCGGCCGGGGCGATCCTCCAGAAGCTGCAGCGCATCTACGACTATGCGCCGGCCGCGATGCACGGCTTCACCGCGCGCCGGCCCGAGAAACTGCTCCGGGCCAGCAAGCGCCGGTACGCATTGCTGCTCGAAGACGTCGGTGAGGACGCCGTCGTCCACGATCTCATCACCCCGCCCCCAGCAGCGCTGCTGCTGCCGGTGGTCGCCCAACTGGCCGATCTGCACGCGCACTTCTGGGGCCAACACGAACTCGCCGACCATCCTGCGCTCCAACCGCCGCTCGGCCAGCTCCCCCGTTTCTACCGCAATGCCCTCGACCGGCTGTGCCGCGACATGGCCAATGAGCGATTCGCGGGGTGGCTCACGCCGGCCCACCACGCGATCTATGACGAGATGTACGAGTCTCTGCTCACCGACTTCGAGATCGTGCAGCGGCCGGTCACGCTGGTACACGGCGATCCCCGCTCGGACAACGTGTTGTTCTTCGACGGCGAACCGGTGCTGGTCGACTGGGCGCTGGCCGCCTTCGCCAACCCCGCGTTCGATCTGGCCTACCTCGTGACCGCATCGCTCTCGGGCGAAGAACGCGGCGACATCGACCTCGTCGTCGACTCGTACCTGCAACGGCTTGCGACACGGGGTCACCAACTCGACCCGGACCAATTTCGCAACGAAATGCGCGCCAGCGCTCGGGCGATCGGCGTACAGGTGACGCTGGGGCTGGCCACGCCGATGCCCCACTACGGCGAGCATCACCCGGCCGACCTCTGGGTGCCGCGGATACTGAACTACCTGGTCACAACGGCGTCGTGACGCGCGGCATCGATACCGCCCGGCTCGAGCCCTGGCTGATCGACGCCATACCAACCGCATCGCCCCCGATGACCTTCGACCTGGTCGCCGCCGGTGGTTCGAACCTCACCTACCTGGCGGTCGACGGCAACGGCGCGACCTGGGTCGTGCGGCGACCGCCGGAGGGCCGACGG
>JABDJW010000066.1 GCA_013002375.1 Acidimicrobiales bacterium
GCGTGGCGTCGATAGGTCCGCTGGCAGTTTGCAGCGTTAAGTTGCGGAGCGAGCCGTACGGCGATCCTTCCTGCCCTAGGTCTTGGTCGGTCAGCTTGCCGACGACGGCGGGAGCGTTCGGGCCCCACACGCCCAGTGTCGTGATGTCGAGGGTGACGTCGTTGAAGGTGACCCCCGACTCGGGTAGGTGTTTCTTCACCCAGAAGCTGTCGCGGCCGCCGTCGAACACACCGGTGACGATGCGCACCTTGTCCTCGCCGACCCGCATCATGGTGAGGTCGGAATGGAAGCCGCCGTCGGGGGTGAGCCACGGGGTGTAGGTCGACGACCCGACCGGCTTGTCGACCTTGTTGACGGCGAGGTAGTCGGCGAACTCGACTGCGCCCGGGCCCTCGAGTTCGTACACCTGGAAGGCCGAGAGGTCGACAATGCCGGCGTGCTCGCGAAGGTTCAGGTGCTCGGCCATGGTGATCGGCGACCACCAGCGGTTGTCCCACTCGACCGGGCGTTCGGTCAGCCCGTAGCGCTCGACGAGATCGGCGTTGGAGCCGTACCACTGCGGTCGCTCCCAGGTGCGAGCCGAGAAGAAGAAGGCGTCGAGATCCTCCTCGCGGGAGAAGTAGGGGCTGACGGTCAGGTTCCGCTCGCTCTCCCACTGCTCGGAGGGGTGCACGATGCCGTAGGTCTTGTTGAAGTGTTCGGCCGAACGGGCCCAGATGTGCTGGTCGGACTTCTCCTCGTCGTAGAAGCGGGCGATGTCGGCCCCGTGGGCGTCGATCACCCGGGGGTAGCCATGGGTCATCCACTCGGCGACGACCTGGGCCATCCCCGGACCTTCCTTGACCCACACCGCGGCCGCCGACCACAGGTTGCGGACCTCGGGAATCTCGCCGAGGCACGGCATGGCGTCGGGGGTGAGCGACAGCAGGCCGTTGATGGCGTATTTGATCTCGGCGTCGCCGAGCATGTCCATCAACTCGATGGCTTGTTCCATCTGATCGTCGAAGTCGTCAGCGGTGAACGGCATCTCGGTCGGCGAGAGTGCGGCTTCGTCGTTGGAGGGGATCTCGTCGGGGTGGTGGAAGATCGGCCGGTGGGCGTACGAACCCACTTCCATCGAGCCGGCCGACTGGCGTTCGTAACAGAACGTGTCCATGTCGCGCACGATCGGGTAGCCGATCTCGTTGTTGGTCTCGGCCAGGATATCCATCGGCCCGACGTCGGCCATCTGGTGCACGGCCGGTACCAGGGGGATGTACGCGCCGGCCATGTTGGCGATGCGGTTGCTCCAGACGCCGCAGGCGATCACCACGTACTCGGCTTCGATCGTGCCCTTGTCGGTGACGACCGCTTTGATCTCGGCCTGGCCCGGCACGTGGCTGGGCTCGGTGATGAGATCGAGGACCTCGGTGTTCGCGAACACCTGGCAGCCGGCCTTCTCGATCGCCTCTTTGCGCATCTGGGTGCCGGTCTCGAGGCTGTCGACGACCGAGACGGTGGGGCAGTGGAAGCCGCCCAGGATGACGTCTTCGTTGATGAACGGGACCAGTTCCTTGACCTCGGCCGGGGTGAGCAGCTTGGCGTCGACGCCCCACGCGGTGGCCGATGTCATACGCCGTTCGAGTTCGTCCATGCGCTCCTGGGTGCGGGCGACTTCGATCCCGCCGGAGTCGACGCTCAGGCCCAGGTCGCGGTATTGGTTGGCGCTCTGCACACCGAGCAGTGCCATCTCCTTGTTGTGGTCGACTGGAAAGATGAAGTTCGAGGCGTGGCCGGTCGAGCCGCCCGGGTTGGGCAGCGGTCCTTTGTCGAGCAGCACGAGGTCGGTCCAGCCGAGGCGGGCCAGGTGCCCGACCAGGCAGTTGCCGACGATGCCGGCGCCGATCACGACGACGCGCGCCGAGGCTGGGAAGTCTGCTGAGGAGTCGGAGTCGCTCATCGGGGCGCGTGCCTCTTTTAAGCTCGGGGGACCTGGCCTTTCGGCGAGGATTCCACTACGTTTACCTGGTGTTCTGTAATACGGACTTGTTCCGTAATACGGAACATACCGGTCTGATCTCGGAGTGTCGAGTAGATCCGGCGTCGGAGAATCTAGTCCGGTTTGGGGTGGCCGTCTGACCCGGTTCGGGTGGGCCGAATAGAGAGGTGCCATGAGCTTTCCGTCCGATCTCGAGATCGCGAACCAGGCGGTGCTCAAACCATTGCCCGAGATCGCCGAGCAGGCCGGGATTCCGACCGATCTGCTCGAGCCCTATGGCCATGCTGCGGCCAAGGTCTCGCTCGACGCGATCGAGGCCATGGCCGATCGGCCCAAGGCCAAGTATGTCGTCGTCTCGGCCATCACCCCGACCCCGTTGGGTGAGGGAAAGACCACCACGGCGGTCGGGCTCGGCCAGGCGTTCCAACACATCGGCCGTTCGGCCACCATCGCCATCCGTCAGCCCTCGATGGGCCCGACGTTTGGCATCAAGGGCGGTGCGGCCGGCGGTGGCTACAGCCAGGTGGTGCCGATGGAGCAGTTCAACCTGCACCTCACCGGCGACATGCATGCGGTCACCGCGGCCCACAACATGTGCTCGGCCATGCTCGACGCGCACCTCTATCACGGCAACGAGCTCGGCCTCGATCTGCACAACATCACCTGGCGCCGGGTGCTCGACGTGAACGATCGCGCGTTGCGCAACCTGGTCGTCGGCCTGGGCGGTCGCCTCGACGGTGTGCCCCGCGAGACCGGCTTCGACATCACCGCGGCGAGCGAGGTCATGGCCACCTTGTCGCTGTGCACCTCGCTGCAGGATCTTCGGGCCCGCCTCGGCCGCATCGTGGTCGGCTACACCAAGGCCGGCTCGCCGGTCACCGCCGAGGAGCTTCAGGCTGCGGGTTCGATGACGGTCATCCTCAAGGACGCCATAAAGCCGAACCTGATGCAAACGCTCGAAGGCACGCCGGCGCTCGTGCACACCGGGCCGTTCGGCAACATCGCCACCGGCAACAGCTCGATCGTGGCCGACCAGATCGGCATCCACACCGGCGACTTCCTGTTGACCGAGGCCGGCTTCGGCGCCGATATGGGGGCGGAACGTTTCTTCAACATCAAATGCCGGTACTCGGGTATGGCCCCCGATGCGGCCGTGCTGGTCGCCACGGTGCGCGGCCTCAAGGCCCACAGCGGCAATCACAAGATCGTCGCCGGGAAGCCGCTGCCGGACGCCCTGTTGGCCGAGAACCCCGATGAAGTACACGCCGGCGGCGACAACCTCCGCAAGCAGCTCGAGAACATGCAGGCCCACGGCTGCACGCCGGTGGTGGCCATCAATGTCTTTCCCGGCGATCACGACGCCGACATCGCGGCCATCCACGAGATCGCCAGTGAGTACGGCGCCCGGGCGGCGGTCAGCACCCACTTCAGCGATGGTGGCCCCGGCGCGAAAGAACTCGCCGCTGCGGTGGCCGAAGCGGCCGAGGAACCGTCGCAATTCGAAGTGTTGTATCCCGATGACCTTCCGCTGAAGGACAAGATCAACGCGGTCGCGACCAGGGTCTACGGCGCCGACGGGGTCGAGTACACCGCGGCTGCCGACAAGCAGCTCGATACCTACGAAGCCGCCGGGTTCGGCAACCTGCCGGTGTGCATCGCCAAGAGCCATCTGTCGCTCACCCACGACGCCAAGCTCAAGGGCGCGCCCACCGGGTGGACCCTGCCGGTGCGCGAGGTGCGGGCGTCGGTCGGCGCCGGGTTCATCTACCCGATCTGTGGCGACATGCGCACCATGCCGGGCCTCGGGAAGACCCCGGCGGCCCAGAAGATCGACATCGACGCCGACGGCAACGTGGTCAATCTCAGTTAGTCAGGCTCAGCTGGTCAGGCTCAGTGAGCGCCTCGCGCTCTTCCCTCGAAAGGCATCTGTGATGAGCAACTCCTCGGTCACCCCGGATCCGCAGGTCGTTCGCGCCGGCTATGAGCGGCTGGTCGAGAACTTCATCTACGAGCTGATCCCGATGAAGTCGGCGCCGGACAAGATTGGCGAACTGCCGCCCGGGTCGACGGTGTCGGTCACCTGTTCGCCGGCGCACGGCATCGGCGAGACCCTCGAGCTGGCGAAGCAGATCGCGGCGGCCGGCCACCGGCCCATCCCACACCTCGCGGCTCGAACCGTCACGAGCCGCCACGAACTTCGCGACGCAATCGGCATACTCGACGATTTGGGGCTCACCGAAGTCTTCGTCATCGCCGGCGACGCCGAGCAACCGAGGGGTCCGTGGTTCGACTCGATCGAGTTCCTCACCGATCTGCTCGAGATGGCACCCAACCTGCAAGCGGTGGGCTTCGGCTCCTATCCCGACGGCCATCCCGCGATCGACGCAGAGCGACTCTCCGCCGCCCTTCTGGCCAAGCAGGCGCTGTTGGCCGAGGCCGGCGTGGCCGCGCACACCTCGACCCAGATGTGCTTCGACCCCCAACAACTCATCAGCTGGCTCGCCTCGGTTCGTCGCGCCGGTTTCACCGCGCCGGTCCGGCTGGGTGTTCCCGGGGCCATCGATCGGATGAAGCTGATGAAGATGGGAATGCGGCTCGGGGTCGGTGCCTCGCTCAGCTACCTCCGGAAGAACCGTTCGAGCCTCACCAAGATGTTCATCAGCACGGGCTATGACCCCGGCGAACTGATCGGGCCGATGAGCGCCCACGCCGAGGCGCTGGGCATCGAGGGTGTCCACTGCTTCACCTTCAACAACGTGGCCGCCACGGTCGAATGGCACGCCGGGCAGCGTCGCGCCTTGGCCGACGAGCCCGCGTAGTCTTGGCCGTACAGGGGGTACGCACATGAGCAAGCTGTCGACCAGCGCCCACCGGACCGAACCGCATCGACCCAAGCCGCGGCTGACCGCCCCGATGGTGCGCCGCGACGGTGGCTTGGTCGAGGTCTCGTGGGACGAAGCCCTCGATCGGGCCGCAGCCGGACTCGCCCGGGCCAAGGCCATCGGGCCGCGCCGCTACGGCATGTTCTCGTGCTCGAAGAGCACCAACGAGATGAACTACGTGGCCCAGAAGTTCGCCCGGATGGTCATGGGGTCGAACAACATCGACTCCTGCAACCGAACTTGACACGCTCCTTCGGTCGTCGGTCTGGCGACAGTCTTCGGCGCCGGCGGCGGCACCTGTTCGTACCGGGAGATCGAGGAAGCCGATGTCATCGTGTTGTGGGGCTCGAACGCTCGCGAGGCGCACCCCATCTTCTTCCATCACCTGCTGAAGGGGCTCGAGAACGGCGCGACGATGTATGCGGTCGATCCCCGACGGACCGCGTCGGCCAAGTTCGCCGACGTGTGGCTCGGCATCGACGTCGGCAGCGATGTCGCGTTGGCCAACGCCATCGGCCGCGAGATCATTGCAGCCGGTTTGGTGCATCAGGACTTCATCGACCACGCCACCCAGGGCTTCGCCGAGTACCGGGCGGCGGTCGAGCCCTACACCCTCGACGTCGCGGCGGAGATCTGTGGCGTACCGGCCGAGGCGATCCGCGAGCTGGCCCACGCGTATGCCACCGCCGACAAAGCCCAGATCCTGTGGACGCTCGGCATCACCGAGCATCACAACGCGGTCGACAACGTGTTGGCCCTCTGCAATCTGGCACTGCTCACCGGGCATGTCGGGCGGTGGGGTTCCGGCCTGGTGCCGCTGCGGGGCCAGAACAACGTGCAGGGCGGTGGCGACATGGGCGCGCTGCCCGACAAGCTGCCGGGATTCCAGAACATCGACGACGATGTCGCCCGCGGCAAGTTCGAAGCGATCTACGGCCGCGATCTCAACCCGGAGCCCGGGCTGCACCTCACCCTCATGTTCGAGGCCATGGAGCGGGGTGACCTCACCGCGGTGTACGTCATCGGTGAGAACCCGGCCGACAGCGAGGCCGATATCCAGCACGCCCGCAAGCTGCTGTCCGGGCTCGACACCCTGATCGTGCAGGACATCTTCTTGACCCGCACGGCCGAGCTGGCCGACGTCGTGTTCCCGGCGTCGGTCGCATGGGCCGAGACCGACGGCACCGTCACCTCGTCGGAGCGGCGGGTACAGCGGGTGCGGCCTGCAGTGGAACCCCCCGGCAAGGCTCGCGACGACATCTGGATCATGCACGAGCTGGCCGCCCGGCTCGGCGTCGACTTGGGGGTGACCGAACCGGAAATGGTGTGGGACGAACTGCGCTCTCTCTCGCCGATGCACGCGGGCATGAGCTATGAACGGCTCGAGGCCGAAGGTGGCTTGCAGTGGCCGTGCCCATCGCTCGACCATCCGGGTTCGTTGTTCTTGCACGGCTGGCTGTGGGAGCCAGATCTCGGCGGTCACGAGCCCGCTCCGTTCAGCGCCCTGGTGCACGCGGGCCCCAAAGAGGAACTGTCGGACGCGTTCCCACTGCGTCTCACCACCGGACGGGCCCTCGACTCCTACAACACCGGCGTGCAATCGGGTGGCTACGACTCGCCCATTCGGTATGGCGATGCCCTCGACATGAACCCGGCCGACGTCGCCGAGCTGGGCCTGGCCGACGGTGAGCGGGTGTTGGTTTCCTCGCCGCGCGGTTCGGTCGAGATGGCGGTCCGGGTTCAGCCCGACATTCCGGTCGGCTTGACCTTCACCACCTTCCACTTCCCCGAGCTGGTCGATACCAACGTGTTGACCAACGACGCCTGGGATCCCCGCAGCGGCACTGCGGAGTTCAAGGCCGCAGCCATCCGCGTCCAGAAGATCGATACCGCGAAGCGGCCGGGCTAGCGCGTGGCCGATCTCTATTTCTCCGACGACCAGCCGACCGCGGCCGAGGCCGCCGCGGTCGAATCGGTGTTGGGCGGCGAGCGCGCAGTCACCGTCGAGACCGAGCGCCTGGTGCGGGCCGGCACCCGCCGCCGGCAGCGGTTGCGCCACCTGCTGCTGCCCGCGCTGCACGCGTTGCAGCGCGAGGCCGGCCTCATCAGTCCCGGTGGCCTGAACCATGTGTGCCGGCAACTGCAGGTGCCGCCGGCTGAGGCCTATGGCGTCGCGACGTTCTACGAACTGTTTCGGGTTCCCGAGCCGGGGTCGGACCAGGCCCGCGAGGGTGCTGGATCGGTCACCCACATGTGCGTCGACGCTCCCTGTCGCCTGCAGCCCGACTACGAGAAGCGGTTGGCCATGCTCGAGCAGGCCGGCGAGGCCGTGCACCGGTCGCCCTGTCTGGGGCAGTGCGACGCGCCGCCCGGGGTGTTCATCCAGGGCCGGGCCGAACCCGATGTGGTCCCCCAGAAAGCGGGCCGGGCCTCCCAGTTTGCCACGGTGCAGGTGCGAGACCGGTTGCTGAACCGCGTCGGTGGTATCGATCCGACCTCGATCGAAAGCCACGCCGAACATGGCGGTTGGCGCGCCCTCGATGCTGCCTATGCCATGGGAGCCGATGCCGTGATCCAGGCTGTCACCGACAGCGGCCTCTCCGGCCGGGGTGGCGCCGCATTTCCGACCGGCGTGAAGTGGGCCGCGGTGCGCGATGCGGTGGCAGGTCGGGGTAGCCAGGGCGGTCCGCCGGCCAAACACATCGTGGCCAACGCCGACGAATCCGAGCCGGGCACGTTCAAGGATCGCGTCGTGATGGAGAACGATCCGTTCTCGATCATCGAAGCCATGGCCGTCGCGGGCTACGCCACCGGCGCCGACGAGGGCTGGATCTACATTCGTGGTGAATACCCGCTGGCGACCGACCGCATCCGCACCGCCATCGAGCAATCGATGACCGCCGGTCGAATCGGGCCCGATGCTCCGCATCCGTTCACGATCGAGGTCCGGCGCGGTGCAGGCGCCTACATCTGTGGTGAGGAGACCGCGCTGTTCAACAGCATCGAGGGGTTCCGTGGCGAGCCCCGCAACAAGCCGCCGTTCCCGACGACCAACGGCCTCTTCGACCAGCCGACCGCGATCAACAACCCCGAGACGCTCCTCAACGTGTTGCCGATCCTGCTCGAGGGCCCCGATGCCTATCGAGCAGTCGGCACCGACCGTTCGCCGGGTACCCGCTTGTTCTGCCTGTCGGGTCGGGTCGCGCGGCCCGGGTTGTACGAGATGCCCTTCGGGGTCACCCTGCGTCAGCTGCTCGAACTGGCCGACGGGGTGATCGATGCCGACGGTCAGCCGGCCGAGTTGCAGGCGGTGTTGCTGGGTGGCGCGGCGGGGGTGTTCGCCGACGCGGCGTCGCTCGATGTGCCACTGACGCTCGAGGACACCCGTGAGGCCGGCCTCACCATGGGGTCGGGTGTCGTGATGGTGTTCGATGCCTCGGTCGACATGGCCGACGTGTGCCGGCGCATCGCCCAGTTCTTTCGCAACGAGAGCTGCGGCCAGTGCGTACCCTGCCGGGTCGGGGCCGTGCGCCAGCACGAGATGTTGGTGCACATCGGTTCGGGTCCCGCGTCAGCCGAGCAGCGCTCGCTGCACGACGAAATGAACCGCGCCATGGTCGATGCGGCGATCTGCGGCCTGGGCCACACCGCCGGATCGGCCGTGACCTCGGCGCTGAACTTGGGCCTGATCGGATGAGGTGGTTCGGGTGACCGCCACGCCTGCCGAAACACCGGTGACGCTCACCGTCGACGGTCGCGAGGTCACCGTGCCGTCC
>JABDJW010000077.1 GCA_013002375.1 Acidimicrobiales bacterium
GCCGAGGGCAACCCGTTCGTTCATCAGGGTGGTGGTGGCCACCCGCCAGCCGTCGCCGACCTCGCCGAGCAGGTCGGAGTGGGGGATGCGAACGTCGGTGAAGAAGACCTCGTTGAACTCGGCATCGCCGGTGATTTGGTAGAGCGGGCGAATCTCGACGCCGGGTGCCTTCATGTCGAGGATGAAGTACGACAAGCCGGAGTGCTTGGGCACGCTCGGGTCGGTGCGCACCAGCAACATGCCGAAGGCCGACACGTGGGCCACGCTCGTCCAGACCTTCTGGCCGTTCACCACCCACTCGTCGCCGTCGCGGACGGCCCGGCTCGACAGGCCGGCGACGTCGGAGCCGTGGCTCGGTTCGGAGAACATCTGGCACCAGATGTCCTCGCCGGTGAAGATGCGCTTCAGGTACTTCTCATGGTGTTCGTCGCTGCCGTAGGTGAGGACCGTCGGCAGTCCCATGCCGATGCCGATCGTGTTGACCGCGAGCGGGTGGTAGGCCCGCCCGGCATCGCGGATGGCCTGTTCGACCTCACCCTGCATCTTGGGAGCGACACCGAGGCCGCCTTTGCCCTCCGGGAATTGCACCATGGCCAGGCCGGCATCCCAGAGCGCACTCCGGAAGTCGACTTCGGAGGCGTCGACGCCAACGCCGGCGATCGTGGCCTCGGTGCGTTCGCGGATGTCGTGTTCGGTCAGCTCGCTCATGGGCATTGTCTACCGCAGTAGGGGACCCGGAACGAGTCCCGCGCTAGTCGACGGTGCCGCGATCGTGGCTCGAGCCGGCCGGGAACATGATCACGATGGCCAGCGCGCTCAGGAAGTAGCAGCCGGCAACCCAGAACCACGCCCGCTGGTAGCCGGCAAAGTCGAGCTTGCTGGCCCCGGAGGCGATCAGCGTGATGCAAACCGAGATGCCGAGCGCGTAGGCCGCCTGGCGGGTCGTGTTGAGGGTGGCTCCGGCCACCCCGAACTTGGGCGGCGGGATGTCGCTGATCCCGGCGCTCGACCATGTCGCAACCGTCAGTCCCACGCCGGCGCCGGCGATCAGCCCGATGGGTACGAAGCGGTCGAAGACGTGGGGAGCCTCATCGAGAATCAGGGCATAGGCGAGGTAGCCGATGCCGCACAGGGTCGACCCCAGGCCCAGGACCCAACGGTGGCCGATGCGATCGGCGACCGACCCCGAGATCGGCGAGATGATCGCGGCCACGACCGGCGGCAACACCAGCGCGGCACCGGTCACCCGGATCGACTGGCCCCAGAGGTCCTGGAGGACCAGGCTGTTGACCAGGAAACCCGCCGTGAACGCGAAGCCGTAGAGCGTGACCCCCACGTTCGTGCTGCGAAACGACTGGAATTGAAAGAGCGACAGATCGATCAGGGGCTCGGGGTGGCGCCGCGACCGGGCGACCAGCGCGGGGAACAACAAGGCGCCGACGATGAACAACCCGATGACCCGGGCGTCGCTGATACCCCATGCTTCACTCTGGACGATGCTGAACATGAGCAGACCAACAGCCAGGGTTCCGATGACAACGCCGATGTAGTCGATGCGGCCGGTGGCGTCGGGGTCGCTCGATTCGCGCAGCAGTCGTGGCCCCAGGACCAACACCAGCAGGCAGATCGGGACGTTCAGAAAGAAGATCGCCCGCCAGTTGAAGGCATCGATCAGGATCGAGCCGAGCGCGGGACCGGTCACTGCGCCCAGGCCACCGGCGGCCCCGGCGAATCCGATGGCGGTGCTGCGTTTCGCCGGTGGGAAATCGGGCAGAACCACGGCGAAGCCGGCGGCGGCGACGATGGCGCCACCGATGGCTTGCACCACGCGGGCCGCGATCAGGAGTTCGACGCTGGGGGCCAGTCCACACAGCAGCGAGCCGACCATGAAGCCGGCAACGCCCGGCAGGTAGACCTTGCGGCGGCCCCAGCTGTCGGCCAGCCGGCCGGCCATCAACAGCAACGCGCCGACCGTGATGTTGTAGCCGGAGATCACCCAGCTCAGCTGCGCTTCCGATACCTCGAGATCCTCCCGGATCGAGGGGAAGGCGACGTTCACCGCCGAGATGTCGATGACGACGAGGAACGTCACCATCGTCGATACGAACAGCGCCACCCAGGCCTCGCGCCGAACGGTGGTGACGGGAGCGGCGACGTCGGGCTGGGCGTGGGGCATCGGATCATGTCTAGCGGCCTGCCCCCCAAAGACCGCAGCCGGTCTTGACGAGATCGGCGCGAAGCCAGCAGGGTTCGCCGATGCGGAGTATGCGAGTCATGACACTGTTGGTCACGATCGTCGTGGTGGCGACGACCTTGGCAGGAGCACGAGGTGCAGCCGGAGCCCAGCAATCGGGTGATGGCACCAGCCCGGATGGACGCACCACGTTGACCGCTGTGCCGTCTGTCGGTCTGGAGAGCGGAGAAGAACTACGTCTCGTCACCTCTGACGCGCCGCTGCCGACTGCCCCGGGGGCGGTGGCGGTCAGCCTGCAATGCGGTTTCATGATGCGGGCGGCGCGCGAATTCGTCTGTTCTCCTCAACACGGCGACGCCGTGCTCGACTTCGGCGGTGTGTTCGATGGCACGCTCGAAGCGCGTCGGGCCTTCGCCGTGGGTGAGGAAGTCGCCGAATGCGACGTGACGGTCAAGTGCATCGCCCTGGTGCTGGTGATCTCGGCCGAGTGGGAGATCTTGGGTGGTGCCACCGAGATCTTGTCGTTTGCGCCGGGCGGCACACCGTCTGTGGGATGCGCAGCACCGCCGGCGGCGGGCACCACTTCCCAGACGATCGACACCAACGATGGCCGAACCCGCGCCTATCACGTGCACGTTCCGGATGCGGCCGCCGGAAGGGCGAGCGCGCTGGTCTTGAACTTTCATGGCTACACCAGTGACATTTCCGGTCAGCTCGCGTTGAGCGGCTTGAGTCCCTTCGCCGACGACGCCGGGTTCATCCTGGTGACCCCCCAAGGCGAGCCCGATGCCCGTGGCATCAACCACTGGAACCTCGCACCGGGTGGCGTGGTGGACGACCTCGCATTCGTGGATGAACTCCTCGACGAACTCGAACAAACGCAGTGCGTGGACAGGGATCGGGTCTTCTCGACCGGCATGTCGAACGGCGGCTATTTCTCCGGGCTGCTGGCCTGCGAGCGCTCCGATCGCATCGCCGCGATCGCCACCGTGACCGGCCTGTTCCGAGCGGGCGACTGCAATTCGTCGCGCCGGGTGCCGCTTCTGCACATGCACGGCACCGATGATGCGATCGTGCCGTTCGGTGCGATGGAGGTCGGCGTCGAGGCGTGGGCCGACGATCTCGGGTGCGCCGCTGATCCGGTCGTCACCGCGATCGGCGAGGATGTGCTTCGTCGCTCGTACCAGGGGTGTCGAGGGGCCGGTGTCGAGTTCTATGTCGTGAACGGAGGCGGCCACACGTGGCCGTCGAGCCCCGTGGCCGATTTCGTGGCTCCGTTGTTGGGCTACACCACATTCGACATCTCGGCCAACGAACTCATGTGGCAGTGGTTTCAGGCCAACCCGCTCCGGTGACTACCTCGCCAGCGCCGCGAGCGCCGCAACGGCGACATCGAGTTCGTGTTCGGTGTTGTAGTAGTGCGGTGAGATTCGTACCAGCGAGGGCAGGTCGCGCCGAACGAAGTCGAGCAACGTGGAGCCCGGCGCCGAGACCGACACATTGATGTCCTCGGCCCGGAGCGCGTCCTTGACCTCGGCGGCCTCCATGCCGGGCACGACGGTGGTGACCAAACCGCTCTTGGCCCGGCCGAGGTCGAACGTTTCGAGCCCGGCATCGTCGAGTTTCGTGCGCAGGAGCTCGGCCATGGTGGTCACGTGGTATTCGATGACGTCGAGGCCGAGGGCCAGTGCCTCGTCGATGGCCACGCCCAGGCCGAGCAAGGCCGCATAGTTGTTCTCCCACGTCTCGAACCGGCGGGCGTCGGCCCGAAGCTCGTATCGGTCGGGCGCAACCCACGGCGCTCCGTCGTGATCGATGATCGGCGGCTCGGTGGTTGTCAGGATGGTCGGGCTGGCATACAGGAAGCCGGTGCCGCGGGGGCCGCGAAGCCACTTGCGGCCCGACGCGACCAGGAAGTCGCACTGGAGTTCGTCGACATCGAGTTGGAGCTGGCCGGCCGACTGACAGGCATCGAGCAGGTACGGCACCTGGTGTTCGGTCGCGACCGCGCCGATCTCGGCAGCCGGGTTGATCAAGCCGCCGTTGGTCGGCACGTGGGTGATCGAGATCAGCTTGGTGCGGGGCCCGATGCGGGCTTGGAGCGCGTCGACGTCGAGCACGCCGTCCGCATCGCTCGGCACGACGACGATCTCGATGCCGTGGTCCTTGGCCGCCTTCAGCAACCCAACGTAGTTGGCGCCGTATTCGACCTCGGCGGTGAGGACCTGATCGCCCGGTTCGAGGGGGATCGAGTGAAACGCCAGGTTCCACGCCGTCGTGGCACTGTCGACCAGCGCGATGTGATCGGCCGAGGTGTGCAACAACGCAGCAACCGAGTGATGGATGCCGTCGATCTGGCTCTGCATCTCGTCCGCGGCCTCGTACCCGCCGATCTCGGCTTCGAGGTTGAGCATGCCGACCTGCGCGGCCAACACTCCTTCGCTCATCAGGGCCGCGCCGGCGCTGTTGAGGTGGACGCGCTCGTGGCAACCGGGTGTGGTGCTGCGGGCTTTCAGGACATCGATCACTTCGGGGAAGCCTAGGACGGACTTGACCGCGCCGATGGCGCAAACAAATCTGCGGCGATGACCGCTGCACCGAAGTCCTCCGCCATGTACGACGAACTGGTGTCGCTGCTCGGCGACGTTCGCGACGACTACATCCTGAACCCGGAGCGCTTCCGGGATTCGCTCGAGGTCTCCGAGGCGTTTCTGTACGTCGGGCAGCTGCTGGCGACCGCGTCGGAGTTCTACATGGAAGCCGACCCCGAGCGGCCGCGCTTCGCCTCGATCGTCACGCCGGCCCGCAAGATGCAGGGCGACAACCCCGATGCGATCTACCACTTCGCTCGCATCCAGGGCGATCGCACCTACCGGGTGACCGGCAAGATCGACAAGGAGTGCTACACCTCGTTCACCGTGCACGGCCGGGCCGAGGACGGTGGCATGGCCGGGCCGCTGTTGGGCGACCTGAACGACCGGGATTTCGACGTCGAGCCCGATGGATCGTACGAACTGATCTTCAGCGCCGACCAGCAGCCGGGGAACTGGGTGCGGCTCGATCCCGAGGCATACGCGTTGATCACCCGGGCCTATTTCCAGCTGCCGGTTTCGGCCCAGAACGATCCGGCCGTGCAGGTCAACATCGACATCGAGTGTCTCGACGATGTCGGTCCGCCGCCGCCGCTTACCGACGCCGTGCTGGCCGAGCGGATGGCCGATGCCGTCGGCTTCGTGCGCCAGACCACGCTGAAGCAGAACGTCTTCGGCGGGCCCTCGCCGGTGCCGTTCGTCTCGGATGTGCCCAACGAGTTGCCGGCCCCGTTCAGCTTCCGGGACACCGGCCTACCGGTGCCGGGAGCGGCCGACATCTTCTATGCGTCCTGCCAATTCCAGCTTCAGCCCGATGAAGCCCTGGTGATGTCGGGCGTGCTACCGCCGGGGCCGTTCGCCAACGTGATGCTGTGGAACACCCACATGCAGACGTTCGACTACCGCAACCGGACGACATCGTTGAACGGAGCCCAGATGGAGCTCGGGCCGGGCGGCGAGTATCGCATCGTGATCTCCGAGCAGGATCCGGGCGTGCCGAACTGGATGGACACCGCCGGTCACGCCCGCGGCACCGTCTTCTGGCGGTTTCTTCTCCCCGAGAGTGACCCACCAAAGCCCGAGTGTTCGGTCGTGCCGGTGAACTCGCTGCGCTAGCGCGGCGCCGGCCTCGGCCTCAGGCCTTCGCCGGCTTCTTCTTGCTCTTCTTCGTCTTGGCCTTCTTGGTGGCCGCGGGCGGCTTGGTCTGCATCGCCTCGACCGAGGCGGCCAGTTCGGCCAGCGCGCCGGGGACGGCATCGGCCATGTCCCACAGATCAGGCACCAGGTCGCGGTCGCTGACGAAACCGAAGTCGAGGTGGCCGTCGATCGACGACACCGTGACGTTGAGGCCGACCCCGTCGACAATCGCCGAGACCGGATAGTGGGCGATGATCTTGGCGCCGGCCAAGAAGAGCGGGATCGGGGGCCCGGGCACATTGGAGACCACCAGGTTGAACGGCAGGTTCACCCGATCGGCCAGCCGGGTCGACGCCACCAGTCGGGCGCTGAGCGCAGCCACCGCGGGCGGGAACACCTGGGTGAGGTCGGTCAAGATGTTGGCCGGCAGGGCGTCCTGCTGCTCCTTGGACTGGTTCATCGCAGCATGGATCTCGATCAGCCGCTCGGCCGAGTTCTCGATGTCGGTGGCCAGGGTGCACACGGTCGACGAGACGAAGTTGCCGGTGGCGTGGGCCTGTTCTTCGGTACGCACCGAGAGCGGCACCATGGCGGCGAGGGGGCGTTCCGGTATGCCGCCGTGGTCGGCCAGCCAGTCGCGCAGCACCGAGCTGACCAGCGTCAACACGACGTCGTTGACCTTGGTGTTGGTCGCGTCCTTGATCGCCTTGACGTCGGCGAGTGGCACGCTCACGTAGGCCCATCGGCGGTGCGGGCCGATGGTGGCATTGAACGGCGTGGTCGGTGCCCCCAGGTTGGCCAGCCGGTCGCGAATCGACGACCCGCCGCTCGAGGAGTCATCGTCGGCCGGGGGCTTGTCGTCCCCCAGGAGCTGCGGAGCGAAGACAGTGGCTGCTCTGGCCAGTGTCCCGGTGGCGCGAGCCATCCGCACCGGTGAGCCCAGCAGGGACAGTGCCGCCTTGCGGACCACTTGGCTGGTGTCGGTCGCGGCCACGATCACCCGCTCGGGGACGGTGTCGGGCACCGGTACGTCGGGGGTGAGATCGACGAGGGCGCTGAGAATCTCCTGGCCCGAGAGTCCGTCGATCGCGGCGTGGTGGAGTTTGGTGATCAGGCCGGTGTATCGGCCCAGCACACCATCGACGATGTAGGTCTCCCACAAGGGGCGGCGCCGATCGAGCGGCCGGGCGTGGATGCGCGACACGAGGGCCGAGAAATCGTCCCGGCCGCCATCACCGGGCACCGCCACATGCCGGAGGTGGTAGTCGAGGTCGAAGTCGGCGTCGGGGATCCAGTACGGCCGGTCGAGCCCGAACGGGACCTCGACCAGCTTGTGGGTGAAGACCTGGATGTCGGCCGTCCGGGACAGGATGTGGCGGGTGAACCGTTCGAGGGTGAACGGCTCGGGAGCGGTCGAGGTGTCGAGCAACAACACGCCGGTGACATGCCCGACCGTGGTCGGGCTCTCCATGGCCAGGAAGCTGGTGTCGAGTCC
This sequence comes from Acidimicrobiales bacterium, assembly GCA_013002375.1. Lineage (GTDB taxonomy): Bacteria > Actinomycetota > Acidimicrobiia > Acidimicrobiales > SHLQ01 > JABDJW01. The sequence goes on from JABDJW010000077.1 coordinate 7,418, forward strand.
GCTGAGTTGTTGCATCAACGGTCCGGGAACAGCGCCCGCAGCGAGCGCGGGGCGCGAAACGGCGACCACGAATCGTGGCGGTTCCGGAGTCGGTCGGCGATGAGATACGCGACCGCGACGTTGGTACCGAGACCACAATGACTGCCGTAGACCTCGATGTTCTCCGACACCGGGCATTCGCTCTGCAGGCAGCCCTGCCAGGCCACGACGCCATCGGATCGGGTGTACACCGCAGTGGACGGCACCGGGATGGTGTCGACATCGAGCGATTCGCGGTCGCGCTCGAACCCGTGGCGGTCGTCGAGGATGTCCCAGATGAAGTTCACCGAGGTGTATTCCTGGGGATGAATGTTGAACGGACTGCCGAGGGTGATGACCTGGTCGACCAGATCAGGGTGCTCCTGGGCCATCACCCGAGCGTAAATGCCGCCGAGTGACCAGCCCACGATGGGGATGCGTTCGCCGGCCTTGTCGGCTTCGCGTTCGAGGAGCTTGGCGAGGTCGTCGACGGTGCCGGGCACCGGGCCGATGTTGCGGCCGCGCCCCCAGCCGGTCGGCACGTGACCGAGGCGCCGCAGGAGGGCCCGGAGGGGAATCGTGCTGTTGTCGGTCGCGATGAAGCCCGGGAGGATCAACACGCGTCGGTTGCCCTTGGGGGCCAGGCGGAGCAGGGGAGTGCTGGCCAAGAACAAGCCGACTTCGGTCGCGACCCGAAGCTCGAGGTACTTCGCGGCGGGTCGACGCTTACGTACCGTGACACTATCCACGGGCCAAGTGTGGCTGAGTGGTCTGCGGAAAGCCAGCACCGGGCCGGCAACGATACGATCGACCCATGAGCAAAAAACCGGATCTCGTTCTCAAGGGTGGCACGATCGTCGACGGCTCGGGCACGCCCGGCCGGGTCGGCGATGTCGCGGTGGCCGAGGGGCGAATCGTCAGCGTCGGCCCGACGGTCGAACCCGGCGACGCCGAGGTCATCGACGCCGACGGCGCATTGGTCGCCCCCGGCTGGGTCGACGTCCACACCCACTTCGACGGCCAGGTCACCTGGGACGACACCCTCGATCCTTCGTTCAGCAACGGGGTGACCTCGTTGGTGATGGGCAATTGCGGGGTGGGCTTCGCCCCGTGCAAGCCCGGCGACGAACAAACGCTGATCGAGCTCATGGAAGGGGTCGAGGACATCCCCGGCACCGCGCTGAGCGAGGGAGTGCCGTGGGGCGCGTGGGAGAGCTTCGGTGAGTATCTCGACTTCCTCGGCACCCGGTCGTACGCGTTGGATGTCGGAGCGCAGATCGCCCATGGCGCATTGCGGTTCTACGTGATGGGCGAGCGCGGGGTGAACAACGAGGACGCGACCCCGGCCGACATCGCCGAGATGCGGCGGCTGACCGCCGAGGCGGTGGAGGCCGGCGCGCTGGGGTTCTCGACCTCGCGCACGATTTTCCATCGGGCCATCGACGGCACTCCCGTTCCCGGCACCTATGCCAGCGCGGCGGAACTCACCGAGATTGCGGCCGGCATGGCCGATGGCGGAGGCGCGGTGCTCGAAGCGATCTCGTCCGAATCGATCGGGGCGATGGAAGCCCTGGGCGGCGAGCGGTTCACCGCCGAGCAGGAAATGGCCTTGCTGGCCGACATCTCCCGATCGAGCGGTCAGCCGGTCACCTTCACCACCGTGCAGAACGCCGACTGGCCCGATGCGTGGCGCGACGTGCTGCGCCACGCCAGCGAGCAGAATGCCGCCGGCGCCAAGCTGTATCCCCAGGTGGGTTCACGCCCGGTCGGGTTGCTGTGTGGGCTGGGCGGGTACCACCCGTTCATGCTCAAACCGGCCTACCGCGAGATGGCGCATCTCCCGGTCGCCGAGCGGGCCAAGGCCATGGCCGATCCCGACCTGCGGGCCCGCATCATGACCGAGCCCAACGACGATCCGGAGAGCGACGGCTCGATGGAGATGTTCGCGCTGGTCTATGAGCGCCTCATGCCGATCATGTTCCCGGTCGGGCCCGACTTCGACTACGAACCGACCCAGGATCAGTGCTTCGCCGCGATCGCGCAGCGTCGGGGCGTATCGGTCGAGGATGCGATGTACGACTTCCTGATCGCCGATGGTGGCACCCAGTTCTGCACCTACCTCGGCGCCAACTTCGTCGAGGGCAGCCTCGATCCGGTCTACGAGATGCTGGCCCACCCCGAGACCGTCACCGGGTTGGCCGACGCCGGCGCCCACGTGAAGCTGATCTGCGACGGCACGATGCCCACCACGCAGCTCAAGCACTGGACCCAGAGCCGCACCCGGGGCGATCTCCTGCCGGTCGAACTGATCGTGCACAAGCAGACCCGCCGCAACGCCGAGCTCTACGGCTTGACCGACCGAGGCCTGTTGGCCCCCGGCCTGCGGGCCGACATCAACGTGATCGACCTCGACAACCTGTCGGTCGCGCCCCCGGTGGCCCACGACGATCTCCCGGCCGGCGGCTGGCGCTTGCTGCAGCCGGTCACCGGCTATCTGGCCACCGTCGTCGCCGGCAGGGTCACCCGCCGCAACGACACCGACACCGGCGCCCGCCCCGGCCGCCTCGCCCGTAGCTGACGCGAGTAGGACGCGGGGACAGTCCCCGCGTCTCACTCAGTCGAGCGCTGGGTCTCGTTTGGATCCGACGAGTAGGACGCGCGTCTGGCCCTGCGTCTCACTCAGTCGCCG
>JABDJW010000079.1 GCA_013002375.1 Acidimicrobiales bacterium
GAGGTCTACCCCGAGGTCTACTACCCGCTCAGTTGGTCGACGACGGCAGCCGAATCGGACACGATGTTTCGCGACTCCATGACGGAGAGCGGCGCCTTCACACCAGCCGATTTCGAAGGGGACGAAGGCTCGATCGCCGGGGTCTACAACGGCTACGCCTACCTCAACCTCTCGGTCTCTCGCGTCATGGCGATCCGCCTGCCGGGCGCCACGGTCGAGGACGTCGACAAGAGCTTCCTGGGCATCAGCGAGGCCCCGCCCCATCAACTCGAAAAGGGGCATCGCAACCTGCGGGCCTCGTTCAACATCTTGCGCTACGTCTGGCGCACGCTCGGCATCGACGGGCTGCCCGAACTCGAGACCGACAAGCTGCGGGTGAAGGAGTGGACCGCTCGGCTACCCGCACTCGACGCGCCCTTCGACGAGCTGAAGGCCTTCCTGCAGAGCCGGCAGGGCTTCATCTACGCCTTGTTCCGCCAGCACCTGACCATCTCGGGCCAATCGGCGCTGGCTCTCGGAGTGCTGGAGACGATCTGTCGAGATCAGCTCGACGACGCCAGCCTGGCGCTCCGGCTCGTGTCGGGCCTCGGCGATGTCGAGTCGGCGGACCCCTCGCAGGCGCTGTGGTCGCTCGGCCGCACCGTGGCGCAGGACCCGACTCTCACCGCTCACTTCGACCAGGGTCTCGACGGACTGGCCGACCGCCTCCGAGCCGACGCCGCCGCGCTCGATGTCGCCGCCTTCCTCGCCCATTTCGACCACTTCCTGGCCGAGTTCGGCTCGCGAGGCCCCAACGAGTGGGAAGCGGCCTGCCCGACCTGGGGTACCGATCACTCGTTGCCGTTGGCCTTGATCGACCGGATGCGATGCGCCGATCCCGGCCGCGAACCCGCCCTCCAGATCAGCCGACTCGCGGCCGAACGATCCGAATTGACCACGCAAGCCCGCGCCGACCTCAACTGGCTGCAACGACGCATCTTCGACAAGGCACTGCGGTCTTCGCAGGTGCTGGCCGCAGGCCGAGAGCGGTCCAAGACCACGATCATCAAGGCCATCCACGAGCTCCGGCTCCGCAGCTACGAGCTGGCCGACCGGCTCGCGGCCGAGCACGGCATCGACCCGGGCGACATCTGGTTCGTGCTGCAGTCGGAAATCGAGGACTACGTCGCCGAGCCGGGCGCCTTCGCATCGACCATCGCCGAGCGTCGGGCCATGCGCGACCACCTCAGCGAGCTCGTCCCACCGTTCGTCTTCGTCGGCTCGATCCCACCGATCAGCGAGTGGGAGCGCCGGCCGACGGCCGCCGCGCGGGCCGAGGACCAGCTCGCCGCGGGCGAGCAGCTGGTCGGCATCAGCGGTGCCGCGGGTAAGACGCGCGGGCGGGCCTGCGTCGTCACCGATCCCGGCCAGCCGGGCGACCTCGGCCCCGGCGACGTTCTGGTCGCCCCCCTCACCGATCCCTCCTGGACTCCCCTCTTCGTGCCGGCCGAAGCCGTCGTCGTCGACGTCGGTGCCGCGATGAGCCATGCCGTGATCGTGTCCCGCGAACTCGGCCTGCCGTGCGTCGTGAGCGCCACCGACGCAACCCGCCGCATACCCCATGGCGCCATGATCGAGGTCGACGGAAGCAGCGGAACCGTCACCGTGATCGAACTGCCCTGACCCGACAACCCGACAGGACCCATGCCCTCCGAACATCCCAACCGGCCCTACCAAGACTTCGGCGGCTCCATCGGCACCGTGGTCGGCACCTCGACCCCCGATTGGCCGGCTCGCCCGAAGCCCGGCCCGTCGGCCCCCAACGTCGTGATCATGCTGGCCGACGATCTCGGCTACGCCGACCTGGGCTGCTACGGATCCGAGATCGACACGCCGCACCTCGATGCGGTCGCCGAGAACGGGCTGCAGTTCACCAACTTCCACGTGATGCCCATGTGCTCACCGACCCGGGCCGCGATGCTCACCGGACTCAACGCCCACCTGGCCGGCGTCGGTCACGTCTGCCACAGCGATCCCGGCTTCCCCGGCTACGCCATGGAGCTCACCGATCGGGCCGCCACCCTGGCCGAGCTCTTTCGCGACAACGGCTACGCCACGATGATGGTCGGCAAGTGGCACCTGACCAAGGATTCCGACCTCGACGACAGCTCGCCCAAACACAGCTGGCCGGTCCAAAAGGGCTTCGAACGCTTCTACGGCATCCTCGACGGTTTCACGAACTTCCACCACCCTCACCGGCTGTACCGCGACAACCACCACGTCGACATCGATCGCTACCCCGACGACTACTACTTCACCGACGACATCACCGACGAAGCGATCTCGATGATCCAGTCGAGCAAGGCCGGCAACCCGAACAAGCCGTTCTTCCTCTACTTCAGCCACGGGGCAGTGCATGCGCCGCTGCAGGCCAAGGCGGCCGACATCGAGAAGTACCGCGGGGTGTACGACGCGGGCTGGGATGACGTTCGGGCGGCACGCTTCCGGCGTCAGCTCGAAATCGGCGTGATACCCGCCGACACCCCCCTGCCGCCCCGCAACCACGAACAGGATCACGACGTCGAAGCCTGGGACGATCTGAGCCCGGAACGCCGGGAACTGTTCGCCCGCTACATGGAAGTGTTCGCCGGCATGGTCGACAGCATCGACCAGAGCGTCGGCCGACTGCTCTCGACGCTCGAGACGCTGGGCGAACTCGACAACACCATCTTCGTCTTCACCAGCGACAATGGCGGATCGCGCGAAGGCGAGGTCGAGGGAACGTCGAGCTACTTCGATGCGCTGCGCTACGCCGCGAATCGCGACGGCGGCTACGCATCGTTCGACTTCGACCACGACCGACTCGACCTGATCGGAGGCCCCCAGACCCTGCCCCACTACCCGCGCGGGTGGGCGATGGTGTCCAACACCCCGTTTCGGCTCTACAAGATCAACACCCACGCCGGCGGCCACCAGGTGCCGATGCTGGTGCAGTGGCCGGCCGCAAACCTGCCGGCCGGCGAGCGGCGCACGCAATACCAGCACGTCACCGATCTCATGCCGACCCTGCTCGAGGCGGCCGGAATCGACCGACCGGCCGAGCACGGCGGTGAGGCTGCGTTGCCGCTGGCCGGCGCTTCGATGGCACCCGTCCTCCAGGACGCCGACGCCGAATCGACCCACCGCGAGCAGTACTACGAGATGATCGGTCATCGCGGGTACTACCGGGACGGGTGGGAGGCCGTCACCATGCACCTCCCGGCCACCAAATTCGGCGACCACGAATGGGAGCTCTACCACCTCGAAGCCGACCCGACCGAGGTCAACGACCTGGCCGCCGACATGCCCGAGAAGGTGGCCGAGCTGGCCGCCGCCTTCGATGACGCGGCCTGGGCCAACCAGGTCTACCCACTCGACGAGGGCACCGGCCTCAAGATGATCCAACGCCCACCCACCGAAGCCGAGTATGAGGTACCGGTTCGCATCCTGCCCGGCACGCCGACCTTGGAACGGTTCCGGTGCTTGACCCTGATCAACATGCGGGCCTTCACCGTCACGATCGAGCTCGGGTCATTCTCCGCCGGCGATCGCGGCTATCTCGTTGCGCACGGCGATCAAGGCGGTGGCTACGCGCTGGGCATCGACGGCGACGAAGTCGAGTTCGTCTACAACGAATACGGCCGGATCTCCCGCGTGCGCAGCGGCCCCCTCGACCCCTCCACCCGGCGGATCGTGCTCGACATGGAATCCACGACCCGAACCGAGTGGAACGCGCGGATCCTGGTCGACGGAACCGAGCGGGGCCGGCTCGACAACCTACCGGTGTTGTTCGCCATGGCGCCGTTCCAGGGCATCGACGTCGGCCTGAACCGCCGGTCACCGGTCGATTGGGGCCGCTACGTGACCGACGGGACCTTCGCCTACACCGGCGATCTACGGGCCGTCACCTACACCCCCGGCGACCGTCCGCCCGATCACGGCAACAACTTCCTCGACTTCCTCCGAGAACTCGGCGCCAAGTACGAGTAACCGGCGCCGAGCAGCCGATCGCCCACATCTCGGTCCGCCCGCAGAGCATCGCCGGGACCTGAACAGCACCCCCTCGACCACGTTCTGTGGCTTTCGGGGATTCGGCCCGGCGCGCTACCCTGCGGGCCGCTCAGTCATTGCTCCCAGGGGGACGAATGCCGATCAGTTTCGAGGAAGCCTGCGATCAGGTCATGGCCGAAGGGACCATGTTCAACCTGGTCGACGCTGAGATCCGCGGGCGTACGTACAAGGTCTTCGAAGCCGCTCCCCCCAATCTGCTCGGCATCTACGAGCTCACCGCAGCCCGGGGCGACGAGACGTTCCTGGTCTACGAGGACGAGCAGTGGTCGTTCGGAGACACGATCGCTCAGGGCAAGGCCATCGGTGCCGCGCTGGCGGCCGACCATGGCGTCCAACCGGGCGATCGGGTCGCGATTGCCATGCGCAACTATCCGGAATGGATCACCGCGCTGATCGGCATCCACTACGCCGGCGCCATCGGCGTCATGCTCAATGCCTGGTGGACGGGCGAGGAGCTGGCCTACGGCATCACCGACTCGGGCGCCAAGGTCGTGTTCGCCGACACCGAACGAGCCGACCGCATTCGGCCCCAATCCGACCTCGGCGTTGCGGTCATCGTCGCGCGCCACACCGAGCTCCCCGACGGGGCGATCGACATCGCCTCGCTGTCGAGCTTCGAGGGCGATCCCCCCGCGGTCGAGATCGCGGCCGACGACGACGCCACGATCATGTACACGTCGGGCACCACCGGCTTTCCCAAGGGGGCCGTGGCCACCCATCGGGCGATCATCTCGGCGATTCTGGGCTACGCGGCACGGGGCGCAGTGGCTGCGGTGATGGGCCGATCGGCCGCCGCCGAATCGGGCGAAACGAAGGAATCCAAGCCGCCGGTGTTCATCCTCACCGTGCCGCTCTTCCACATCACCGGGCTCGTGCCGGTCATGTACGGCGCACTGGCCGGCGGGCTGAAGCTGGTGATGATGTACAAGTGGGAGCCGAAGCGGGCGCTCGAACTCATCGAACGCGAAAAGGTCTCCACCTTCGTCGGCGTGCCGACCATGGTGCAGGATCTCATCCAATGCCCGGAATTCGACCAGTTCGACACCTCATCGCTGAGTGCGGTCGGCGGTGGTGGTGCACCAGCCGCACCTGATCTGGTGAAGAAGGTCGACAAGACCGTCTCGAACGCTTCGCCCGGCATTGGCTACGGCATGACCGAAACGACCGCCTACGGCCCGCAGAATGCCGGGCCCGACTACCTCGAACGGCCCACCAGCACCGGCCGTGCGGTGCCCGTGCTGCAGATCAAGGTCATCGACGCGAGTGGCAACGACCTCGGCCCGAACGAGCAGGGCGAGATCTGCTTCTATGGCCCGAACGTGATCCGGGCGTACTGGAACAAGCCGGAGGCGACCGAGGAAGCGTTCATCGACGGATGGCTGCGGTCGGGCGACATCGGCCGGATCGACGAAGAAGGCTTCGTGTATGTCGAGGACCGGGCCAAGGACGTCGTGATCCGCGCCGGCGAGAACATCGGCTGTATCGAGGTCGAAGCCGCGATCGCCGAGCATCCGGCGGTGTACGAATGTGCAGTGTTCGGCGTGCCTCACGAACGACTCGGCGAGGAACTGGCCTGTGCCGTCT
>JABDJW010000080.1 GCA_013002375.1 Acidimicrobiales bacterium
CGGCGACTCCGAGCGGAATGTCGGCGAACGAGAAGTGGATGTAGTTGATGTCGGGATTCGACTGGAGCTGCGAGGCCACCGCGGCGGGGACTTCGCCGCCGACGAACTGGTCGAGCGTGACGTTCAACACCTCGAACGAGCAGTCCGGGCAGTTCGCGTCGTAGGCGGCCTTGGCCCCCTCTTCCTCCGATACCAGCACCGGGAAGTCGCGGATGTTCACCATCAACGTGTTCGCCGCGCCGCCGGAATCGGCGATGGCCCACTGGGCGATCAGATTGCCGGTGGCGAAGGTTGAATCGCCGTCGCCGCACTGGATCCAGATGTTGTTGGCCTCGCCGCCCGGAGCATCGGTCGAGAAGCAGCTCATGAAGCCGATGCCGGCCGCGGCGGCGGCATCGATCTGATCCTGGACCAAGGCGGCCGGCGTTCCGGTGAGCGCGACGTAGTCGACGCCGGCATCGATGGCTTGCTGGAAGCCAGGGGCCGGATCGAAGCTCTGCACGCTGATGGGCAGGAGCTCCCAGCCCAGGGCATCGGTGGCGGCTTCGAAGCCGGGGGTGATGTCGAGACACGACGGCAGCTCGCATTCGAGCCAGGCCACCGTCTTGGTCTCGGGCACGCTGTCGAGCGGCACGGTCGGGCCGATGTCGGTCGGCGGTGTCGCGTTGGCATCGACCGCCGCCTGGGCCGCGGCCAAGCCATCACCGCCGCCGCCGCCATCGGTGCCGCCGGTGGCTACGGTGGTCGTCGCTCCACCGTTGTCGTCATCGTCGTCGCTGCCACAGCCGGCCGCGACCAGCGCGAACGCAAACAACAAAACAAGAATTCTGATCCACGTGCGATTGTTCGTCACGGTTGGTTCCCCCTCAGGTCGTCCGCCTTAGAAATTAACCGATCGATAGGTCGGTTGCGAGTACCGCGCCTTCACGCGGGCCGAAAATGACCCGAAAGGTCGGGCGGCCCCTGGTAGTGGATCACCAGCTCCCGAGCCGCGAACCGCCACGAGCCGTCGACCCGCACGTAGCGATCGTCGTAGTGGCCGACCATCACACCGACCTCGCCACCGGCCCGTTTGATGAGTTCGTGGACATACCACCGGCCGGTCCCGTGATCGCCGTCGAGGGTCGCCGAACCGTTGGCGATGGTCTGGATGACCGCCTCGAATCGATCCATGGCCCCGAGCCACATCTCACCGATCGCGTCGCGGCCCTCGACCCGCCGGCCCTTCCCGAGATCCCAGATCGCGTCGTCGGCCCACGTCGCCAGCCACTGATCGACGTTGCGGTACACCACCGCATCGGAGTAGTCGTGCACCAGTTTCTCGATGTCGTCACGGCTCATGAGCTCTGGGCCAATTCCGATTTCCCTTGGGCGATGTATCGCTTGACCGTGTCGTGCAGATGGCGGGTGCGCACCTCTTGATAGTTGCCCAGGGTCTGGCCGGGCTTGCGGCTGGCCTTGAAGCCCCGAGTCTGGGCGGCCAGATTCGACGTGTCCTGATCGAGCACCGCGGCCAGCGATTTCGAGAAGCCGGGCACCGCGGCGTAGCTGTCGTCGACGTCGAGCACGGTCGGGTTCGGCGGGTCGGGCGGCCGACCATCGGGCGGCCGCGGGCGAAGCATCATGACGTCGTACCAGCAGTGGTCCGGATCGTGGCCGTCGGGCCGGAAGCGGTACACCATCGAGAATTGCAGACCCCGGAAGAAGAAACCGTTCGGGAACAAGAAGTACTCGATCGAGTCGATCGACTCACTCGTCGACAGATGGGAGAAGTCGCGACCGTACCGAGCGCCCATCGTCTGCTGCATGAAACGGGCGAACCCGTCGCGTGCCGTCTGCCCGTCGCGTAGCTGCGGGATGGTGTCATCGGGGGCCTTGCGAGCCAGCAGGAGATCGAGCATCTGTTGCTCGGTGGGCCGATCGGCATCGGCCAGATGAGGGCTCGGGGTCGCCGTGGTCTGCAGGAAACGAGTGACGTGCTCGTCGAAGACGTCGTACTGCGTGTTGGCGTCGCCGGTCGTACGCACCGACTGCGGATGGGTTTCCATCACGTGGTACGCCTCGAGAAATGCCGCGGCCGCGGCCTTCCAGTTGGCCGGCAGCCGTTTTTGGGCGTGGGCCTCGATGTAGCGGTCGGCGAGATCCCAGTTCGCGAAGTGCTCGGGCAGGACACCCAGGTAGTCGTCGAGCGGCGGGGCGGTATCGGACCAATTCACGAACACGAACCCACCCCAGCGCCCGCAGGCCAGTTCGGGCAGCGCGTAGTCGGCCGCTGCGACGTGGGGAAAATCCCATTCGGCCGGCACCTCGGTCAGCCGGCCGTCGAGCGCCCAGGTCCAACCGTGGAACGGACATCGAAGCGAACGGCTGAACCCGCAGGAGCCGGGCGGTTTCAGCTGGGTGCCTCGGTGCAGGCAGGCGTTGGCGAAGGCTCGAATCCCACCATCGTCGCCCCGCACGATCAGCGCCGACCGATCGCCGATGTCGTAGACGTAGTAGTCGCCCGGTTCGGGGATGTGTTCGTCGCGACACGCCCATTGCCAGGTGCGCGACCACAGGTGCTCGTACTCGTCGGCCAGGAAGTCGGGCGACGTGTACTCGTGATATGCGATGTCGTCGCTGCCGAGGTAGACCGGCGATTCGGCCAGCAAGACCGCGGGCGGCGGCGCGGGGTCGGCCAAGAGGATGTCGCGGGCCGATGGCCCCGGGCACCGTGCTTCGGGCGGGCTACCCTGCGACATCATGACCACCGATCCGGTACCACTGGGCGACCTGAGCGACCTGGCCGATCGGGAGATGCGCTGCTTCCCCGACATCGGCCCGCATGGTGTACTGGTGTGCCGGATCGACGGCCGGCTGCACGCGGTCGAGAACAACTGTTCGCACACGAACTGGTCCTTGGCCGAGGGGCGGCTGCGGGGCACGACGCTCACCTGCCCGCGCCACGGTGCCCAGTTCGACGTACGGGATGGCTCGGTCACGGCACCGCCGGCGACCGAAGCCATCGGAACGTTCGAGCTCGAGCTCTCGCCCGATGAGACAGCGGTACATGTTCAGATCGACCGGTCGATGCCTTCCCAGTAGGGGTCGCGCAACTTGCGCTTCTGCACCTTGCCGGTGCCGGTACGAGGTAACGCCTCGAGGAAATCGAACGACCTCGGCACCTTGTACCCGGCCAGATTCTCCCGGCAGAACTCGGCCAAGGTCGCGGCAAAATCGTCGCCCGCCGATGCGCTGGCGTTGGGCACGACGACGGCCTTCACTTCCTCGCCGAACTCCTCGTTGGGCACGCCGATCACGGCGACGTCGGCGACAGCCGGGTGGCCGCCCAGGGCGCCTTCGATCTCGGCCGGGTAGATGTTGACGCCGCCGGAGATGATCATGTCGATCTTGCGATCACTGAGCCACAGGTAGCCGTCGTCGTCGAGGTAGCCGACGTCACCGGTGGTGAACACACCGGGCTCGAGGTGCGCTTCCGACGTCTTCTCCGGGGCGTTGTGGTACTCGAACTCCATACCCATCAGGTTGCGGAAGTACAGCGTGCCGCTCTCGTTGGGACCGAGTTGAGTGCCGTCCTCACCGACGACCATGACCTCGACCGTGGGCTGCGGCTTGCCCACGCTGCCACCCCGTTCGAGCCATTCTTCGCTGCTGACGATGCTGATGATCGAGCCCTCGGTGCTGCCGTAGTACTCGAAGATCTTCGGCCCCCACCATTCGATCAGACCCCGCTTGACCGCCGGCGGGCAGGGGGCGGCGCCATGGATCACGTACGTCAGGCTCGAACCGTCGAACCCGGCCTTGACGTCGTCGGGCAAGTCCATCAGCCGCTTCATCTGGGTCGGCACCAGGTGCACATTGGTCACGCCATGGGTGTCGATCAGATCGAGCACCCCCGCGCTGTCGTACTTGTGCTGCATGACCAGCGAAGACCCGGCCATCAGGGGCAGAAACGAATAGGCCCATTGCGCCGAGTGATACGACGGACCGCACAGCAGCGTGACGCCCTCGGTGGTCATCGGCTCGACGAACGCGCCGCCGACCAGTTGCCAGATCTCCGGCCCGGCGTCGGGCCCCATCGATGACAGGCCGCTGCGCACCCCCTTGGGGTTGCCGGTGGTGCCGGAGGTGTAGAACATCGGCCCGCCGAACACCTCTTTGTCGAGTTCGTCGGTCGATCCGGTGGCCAAGAAGTCCTCGAATGGCGTCATGCCGTGGCCCTTGCCGTCACCGATCGCGACGGCCTGCTCGACCGCCCCGCAC
>JABDJW010000421.1 GCA_013002375.1 Acidimicrobiales bacterium
ACCGCACCTGATCGTTGCCCTTGCCGGTGGCACCGTGGCTCACCGCGTCAGCGCTGGTCTCGGCCGCGATCTCGACCAGTCGCTTGGCGATCAGCGGGCGGGCGATCGACGTGCCGAGCAGATACTCGCCCTCGTAGATCGCGTTGGCCCGAAACATCGGGAACACGAAGTCGCGGACGAACTCCTCGCGAAGGTCGTCGATGTAGATCTCGTTCACGCCCATCGCTTCGGCCTTGGCGCGGGCCGGTTCGACCTCTTCGCCTTGACCGAGATCGGCAGTGAAGGTCACGACCTCGCAGTCGTAGGTCTCGCGCAGCCAGGCCAGAATCACGGACGTGTCGAGCCCGCCGGAGTAGGCCAGAACGACTTTGTTGATCTCAGGCTTGTCGATGCCGTCGGATGCCATCGGTTGTGTGTCTCCAGTCGAGGGTGAACGGTGCCGGTCAAAGACCGGCGAGATCTCGCAGGTTAGCGGCGAGCGCCGCTCCGCCGGTCGCCTCGTCGGCCACCAGCAGGAGGGTGTCGTCGCCGGCGACCGTGCCGATCATGCCGGTGATGTTGCCCCGATCGATGGCCGATGCCACCACGTGGGCCGAACCGGGCGGGGTGCGCACGACCACGATGTTCTGCGACACCGCGACATCGGCGACCCAATCGCCGAGCACCCGCCGCAAGTGATCGAGCGGCGCGACCTGATCGGTCGGCAGTTCGGGAATGGCGTAGACGGTCGACCCGCCCGGTACCCGCACCTTGATCGCGCCGAGCTGTTCGAGATCGCGCGACACGGTGGCCTGGGTCGCCGTGATGCCAACGGCTTCGAGCAGCTCGACCAACTGGGCCTGGCTGGTCACCGCGTGATCGGCCAGGAGGTTGGCGATGCGTTGCTGGCGAGCCGTCTTGGTCATGCGACTGGCTCCATCATGACGACCCGGCCTCTCCGAGCAGCCAGCCCAGCAGGCCACGGGCGGCATGCATCCGGTTCTCGGCCTGCACCCAGATGCGACTGCGGGCCCCGTCGATGACATCGGCCGACGCTTCTTCGCCACGGTGGGCCGGCAGGCAGTGGAGGAACACGCTGCGCGCGGCGGCCGCTCCCATCAGAGTCTCATCGATCATGAACCCCTCGAAGTCCTGCAACCGCTGCTCGGTCTCGGCTTCTTGGCCCATCGAGGTCCAGACGTCGGCGTAGACAACGTCGGCGCCATCGACTGCCTCGGCCGGCCGATCGGTGAAGACCGGCTCCACACCGGCCGCGGCCAGCCGGTCGATGTCGACAGCGGAGAAGCCATACGCGGCGGGGCTGGCCACCCGCATGGTGCCGCCCAGCATGCCGACCACGAGCGCCAGGGAGCGGGTGACGTTGTTGGCATCGCCGACGTACGCAACCGATACGCCCTCCATCGAACCGAACTCGGCTTCGATGGTGAGTGCATCGGCCAACGCCTGCATCGGGTGGGCCGCATCGCTCAGCAGGTTGACCACGGGAACCGGACTGACCGCCGCCATGCGTTCGACGATGTCGTGGCCGAAGACGCGCGCCCCGATCGCGCCGTGGAAGCAGCCGAGGGTGCGCGCTACATCCTCGGCGCTTTCCCGGGTGTCGATGCCGACCTCGTCTGCGCTGATGGTGGTCGGGTGCCCGCCGAGCTGCACCACCGCCATCTCCATCGAGTTGCGAGTGCGGGCCGACGGCTTCTGGAACACCAAGGCCATGCCGAGCCCGTCGAGAACCTGGGGCGGCATGTCCGTTCGAGCCAGGTCGAGCACCCGACGGAGTTCGGCGGGCGTGAGATCATCGATCTCAAGGAAATGACGCATCAGCTTGCTCCCGTCTTGTTCTCGGAGCTCCGGTCGAGCACCGCAGCCAAGATGTTGACCGCCTCGGTGATGTGGTCGGCCGAGATGTTGAGCGGTGGCGCGAGCCGAATCGCGTCCGGACCGGCGCCGATGACGACCAAACCGGCCTCGAGGCATGCGCCGGCGATGTCGGCGCCGGTCCGGCCGCCCAGCACGTCGGCCGAGAATTCACAGGCCATCAGCATGCCTCGGCCTCTCGTGGCGACGACGCCGGGCAACGCCTCGAGTTCCTGGCGGAGGCGAGCGCCGTTGGCTTCGGCCAACGCGGGTGCATCGATCTCTTCCATGATCCGCAGCGTGGCGGCCGCCGCCGAAGCAGCCAACGGCTGGCCGGCGAAGGTGCTGCCGTGATCACCCGGCTTGAACGCCGCGGCGACCTCCCGCTTGGCCCAGACCGCACCGATCGGCATGCCGTTGCCCAGGGCCTTGGCGCAGGTGACGATGTCGGGCGAGATGCCGTAGTGCTGGAAACCGAACCACTTACCGGTGCGGGCCAGGCCGGTCTGGATCTCGTCGAGGATCAACACCAGTCCCCGTTCGCGGCACAGCCGCTCGATACCGGAGAAGAACTCGACCGAAGCGTCGTTGACCCCGCCCTCGCCCTGGAGCGGTTCGAGCAGGACGGCACCGACGGTTGGATCGAGAGCGGCTTCGAAGGCGTCCAGGTCGTTCCATTCCGCATGACGGAACCCTTCGGGCAACGGCTGGAACGGTTCGTGCTTCTCGGGCTGGCCGGTGGCGGCCAACGTGGCCAGGGTGCGGCCGTGGAAGCTACGGAGCGCGCTCAGCACGACGTGGCGACCTCGGCCCGCGTACTTCCGGGCCATCTTGATCGCGCCTTCGTTGGCCTCTGCGCCCGAGTTCTGGAACATGACCTGGCCCGGCGGGGAATCCGGCTGGCCGTCGCGGACAAGGCGGTCGAGCCGCTGGGCGACCTCGAGCTGGGGCACGGTGCCGAAGAGATTCGAGACGTGCAGCAGCGTCGCGGCTTGCTCGGCGATGACCCCGGCGATTTCGGGGTGGGAATGGCCGAGGCTGGTGACGGCAATACCGCTCAGCAGATCGAGGTATCGCTTGCCGTCGCGGTCCCACAGCTCGGTGCCTTGGCCGCGCACGAAGGTGACTTTCGGCGGACCGTAATTCGGGACGAACGGGCACTGCTCGAGATCGGCCGGCGCGCCCATGCCGGCCCGGTGGACCTGGGCGGCGTCCGTTGCTGCGGTCATGCTTGGGCCTCTTCGGTGATCATGGTGCCGACGCCGGCATCGGTGAACAGTTCGAGCAACAAGACGTGAGGGATTCGCCCGTCGAGCATGTGCGCGCTGGCCGCACCGGCCTCGACGGCCTCGACGCAGGCGGTGACCTTGGGGATCATGCCGCCTTGGATCGTGCCGTCGGCGATCATCGCCCTGATGTCGGCGGCCGTCGTGCGAGCCACGATGCTGGCCGGATCGTCGACATCGGTGAGCAGCCCGGGCACGTCGGTCAGGTACACGACCTTCTCGGCGCCCAGGGCGCCGGCCAGCGCGCCGGCCACGGTGTCGGCGTTGATGTTGTAGGCCTGGCCCGACTCGTCACTGCCGATCGTGGACACCACCGGGATGAGATCTTCGCTCAGCAGGCGTTCGACGATGCCGGGGTTGACCGCGACGATGTCGCCGACGAAGCCGAGTTCTGGGTCGCGGCTCACCGCCCGGATCAGACCGCCATCTTCGCCCGAGAGCCCCACGGCGTAGGCACCGTGGACGTTGATGGCGCCGACGATGTCGCGACCGACCTTGCCGACCAGAACCATGCGGGCCACGTCGAGCGTTTCGGCGTCGGTGACCCGCAGGCCATCACGAAACTCGGTCTCGATACCGAGCCGGCCCAACAGGCTGCCGATCTGGGGACCACCGCCATGCACCACCACGGGCCGCAACCCGACCGAACGCAGCAAGACGATGTCCTCGGCGAACGTTTCGGCCAGCACGGGATCGACCATGGCATTGCCGCCGAACTTGATGACGACGGTCTTCTTCCGGAACCGCTGGATGTAGGGCAGCGCCTCGATGAGGGCTTGGGC